>NZ_JAPWBB010000010.1:0-111139 GCF_041433235.1 Neisseria sp. 27098_8_112
AAATGTCTTGGTGGGAATTTAGGGGATTTTGGGGAATTTTGCAAAGGTCTCAAACTATGATTTCCTGATAGCCTCATTACTGGCAAAACATCATCTAAAACCATCCCTTGCTTAAACTCCAAACGTAAAAAAACCTGCTTTTTTCAAAGCAGGTTTTCATATTTGGTGGGTCGTGAGCGATTCGAACGCTCGACCAACGGATTAAAAGTCCGCTGCTCTACCGACTGAGCTAACGACCCGATAAGCTGTGCATTATAGATATGGGGCACACAGCTGTCAACACCTTTTTTAAACTTTTTTATTCGACGACGATTTTCGGGAAGCGGCTGCTGAAGTCTTTGCCTTTATCGGCAATGGTCAACGCGATTTGGAAGGCGGCTTCGATGTAGATGTCGGCGATGGTTTGGTTGTTTTCAAACAAGGCCGAAGATGTGCCGCTGTCCATGGCTTCGCGTACAGGCAGGCTCAACGGAAGCTGGCCGAGCAACGGTACGTTCAAACGCTCTGCCAAGTTTTTACCGCCTTCTGCGCCAAAGATTGCTTCGGCATGGCCGCAGTTGGAGCAGATATGGACAGACATGTTTTCCAAAACGCCCAAAATCGGGATATTGACTTTGTTGAACATATCCACGGCTTTACGTGCATCAATCAGGGCGATGTCTTGCGGCGTGGTCACAACAACGGAGCCGGTTACGGGGATTTTTTGCGACAGGGTCAATTGGATATCGCCTGTACCCGGCGGCAGGTCGATGAAGAGATAATCGACATTGTCCCACTCGCTTTGGAACATCAGCTGTTGCAATGCTTGGCTGACCATCGGACCGCGCCAAACGACGGCTTGGTCAGTATCGACTAAAAAACCGATAGACATTACTTGAATGCCGCTTTCGGCCTCAACGGGAATGAGTTTTTTGTTTTGTTGGTCGGGTTTGCGGTCTTGTACGCCGAGCATGGTGGGCTGGCTTGGGCCGTACAGGTCGGCATCGAGTACGCCGACGCGCGCGCCCATTCTGGCCATTGCGGTGGCAAGGTTGGCTGTGGTCGTTGATTTGCCGACGCCGCCTTTGCCCGATGCAACGGCGATAATGTTTTTCACGCCTTTGATGGTCGCCACGCCGGGTTGGACTTTGTGCGTACCGATTTCGGTATCGATACTCAAGTGAATGTGGGTATCGCCGGTATGCGAAATGACGGCTTCTTGAACGACGTTGGCAATGTCTGCGGCAATATGGGCAACTGGGAACGCGAATTTCAGGCCGATATGCAGGCCGTCTGAATGCTCTTCAAGGAGTGTAACGGCTTTTTCGCTGCCTAAGGTGCGCATTGTATGGGGAATCAATACGGCATCGAGTGCGGTTCGGATGGCTGGGATATTCATAATCTGCCTCTTGAATGTGGGAAATTGTTTATGTGCGCGATTTGTCGTGCGACAAATCTGCCAAATTATACCCTTGAACACCATGCAAGGGATACGCCCGAAAAACTTCAGGCTGCCTGAAACATCGGGCAGCCTGAAAAGAGGGGCAACTGAAACGCGGCCTTATTCGCTCAAGAGCGCAATGTCGGCAACTGCGTTCATTTGTTCTGCCAAGCGGTTCAACAGGTTCAAACGATTTTGCTTCACGGCGGCATCTTCAGCCATTACCATCACGCCGTCGAAGAATGCATCGACTTGCGGCTTGACGGAAGCCAGCTCGGACAAAGCAGTTTGGAAATTGCCTTCGGCAACGGCGGCGGAGATTTTCGGCTGCAAACCTTGCGCGGCGGCGTACAGGGCTTTTTCTTCGTCCTGTTGCAGCAGGCTTTCGTTAACCGCACCCAACTCGGCATCGGCTTTTTTCAGCAGGTTTTGTACGCGTTTGTTAGCAGCGGCGAGCGCGGCGGCTTCGGGCAACTGTTTGAACGCGGCAACGGCCTGCAGTTTCGCCACTACGTCGTCCAAACGGCGCGGCTGTTTCGCCAATACGGCGGCGACGATGTCTTGCGGATAATCGTTTTGCAATAACACGGCCAAACGCGCCTGCATGAAGTCGGCGGTTTCAGACGGCGTTTTCTCGTTGAGCAAACCTTGCGGGAAGCTGTTGAAGGCCGTCTGAATCAGTTCGTTTACGTCCAAACCATACTGCATCAGCATACGCAAAATACCCAATGCGGAGCGGCGCAGGGCGTATGGGTCTTTGTCGCCGGTCGGAATCAGACCGATGCCCCAAATGCCGACCAAGGTTTCCAGTTTGTCGGCCAAAGCAACGGCGGTTGCCACTTTGCCGTTCGGCAGGTTGTCGCCGGCAAAACGCGGTTGGTAATGTTGCTCGATGGCTTCGGCGATTTCTTTGGTTTCGCCGTCCAAGCGGGCATAGTATTTACCCATGGTGCCTTGCAGTTCGGGGAACTCGCCGACCATTTCGGTTACCAAGTCGGCTTTGGCCAAACGTGCGGCGCGCTCGGCTGCGGCGGCATCCGAGCCCAATGCTTTGGCAATGTGGGCGGCAATGCTTTGCAGACGCTCGATGCGTTCGGCTTGCGAACCGATTTTGTTGTGGTAAACCACGCTGGACAATTTCGGCAGGCGGCTTTCCAAAGTCGCTTTTTGGTCTTGTTTGTAGAAGAACTCGGCATCAGACAGGCGCGCGCGCAAAACGCGTTCGTTGCCTTGGATGATGTGTGACGGATCTTCGGTTTCTAGGTTGGACACCAGCAGGAAGCGGTTCATCAGTTTGCCGTTTTGGTCGAGCAATGGGAAGTATTTTTGGTTTTGCTGCATGGTCAGAATCAGGCATTCTTGAGGCACGGCGAGGAAGTGTTCTTCAAAACCGGCTTCCAATACCACAGGCCATTCGACCAATGCGGTCACTTCGTCCAACAAGGCTTCATCGGCGGCAACGGTCGCGTTCAGACGGCCTGCCTGCTCGTTCAAGGCCGTCTGAATGGCGGCTTTGCGTTCGGCAAACGAAGCGATGACTTTGCCTTGTTCACGCATTTGTGTGGCGTAGCTGTCGGCATTTTCGATGGCGATTTCGCCGCTGGAAAGGAAGCGGTGACCCAATGTTTGATTGCCGCTTTGCAGGCCCAAAACGCTGACGTTGACGATGTCGCCGCCGTGCAGCACGATCAGGCTGTGTACAGGGCGCACGAAGGTGAATGTGCTGCTGCCCCAACGCATGACTTTAGGAATCGGCAATTTTTTCACTGCGGCATTGATGATGTCTTCCAAAAGCTCGCCCAGCGGTTTGCCGGTTTGGACGTATTCGTAGGCGTACACGTCTTGCTTGCCGTCGTGGACGATGGTCAAGTCTTCGATTTTCGCACCCGCACCGCGCGCAAAACCTTCCAAAGCCTTAGTCGGCGCACCGTCTTTCATGGCATTCACCACGGCCGGGCCTTTTTTCACGATTTTTTGATCGGCTTGAACGGCTTTCACGTTTTTGACTTGAACGGCCAAACGGCGCGGAGAAGCGTAGGCAGTGTATTCGGCTGCGCCGTCAATCAGTTGCGCTTTTTCCAAGCCTTCGGCAACGGAAGCGGCAAAATGGTTGCCCAGATTATTGAGGGCTTTTGGCGGGAGTTCTTCAGTGAGAAGTTCGATTAAAAGGGTTTGGGTTGTCATGTGCTTATCGTTAAATAGGAAATTGGTTTGGCGTCTGAATATGGCATCATGCGGTTTTCAGACGCAAGGTTAATTGAATTGACGGCGATTTTATCATTTTCAGACGGCCTGTGGCTGTCTTTCACAAACAATTTGCCCGATTCTCAAGCAACTTCGTCCGCAACGTCTTCAATTTGCGGCGCGGATATACGGCAAACCACTGGTTTCGTCGTATTCGGGAATGTCACTTCCGGCAAACAGCGTACAGGCCAAACGCACGGCTGCACCGGTCACGACAGGAGAAATCATAAAACCGTGGCGGAACAGGCCGTTGACTTCAATCAGGCGGCGTTCGCGGTTGAAGCGGATTTCAGGGTTGTGGTGGTTTAAAGTTGGGCGCAGGCCGGTGGCCAGTTCCAAAAGGTTCGCCTCGCCAAATGCCGGATGCACGGCATACAGTGCGGACAAAAGTTCCAAACCGGAACGCACGCTTGCTGGCGCTTGGCTTTCGCTTTCAATTTGGGTCGCACCAATCACAAAAATATGGTTTTCCTTCGGCGCGATATACAAAGGATAGCGCGGATGCAGCAGGCGCACAGGGCGGGACAGCTCGATTTCAGGGGCGTAAACGCGCGCCACTTCGCCGCGAACGCCGCGCAAAACGCTTTCAGACGGCCTGTTCCACGCGCTCTTTGCGCCATAACCGCGGCAGTCGATGACCCAATCGTATTGCACCGCCAAATCTTCGACTTCGCGTTCGCACGACCAATGGCACGCTACATTCATTGATTCCAAAGCATCGGCAAGCGCATTCAATACCTGCCGTCCGTCCAACTGCCCTTCCGTCGGCAGATACAGGCCGTCTGAAAACCGCCCGGCCAGTTGCGGTTCGTTTGCTGCGATTTCATCCGCGTTCCAACGTATGGTTTCATGTTCCGCCACGCCGCCGCGCTTCAAATGACGGGCAAACTCGGCGGAAAGCGGCTTGTCCTGCGTATGCCAGACAATCAGGCTGCCGTTTTCCTGCATCATCACCGGCGTATTCAGACGGCCGACAATCGCGCGCCAAAGCGCGATGCTTTGTTTGCCTAAACGGATAACTTCGGGCGTTGCCTCCACCGCTTCAGCAGACGGCGCCAACATGGCCGCGGCAACATAAGCGGCGGCTTGCGCGCCGTCGCGTTCGCCTTTCTCAAACAACTCGACCGAAATGCCCTGCTCTGCCAGCTGGAACGCCATCAGACGGCCCGACAGACCGCCACCGAGTACCGCAACCTTAGACATTAGTTTCTCCTTGTTTTTAATATGAAAATGAACTGCATATTTTAGAACTTGTTTTGCTTTATCACAATATCGACACAAAATGAGAACAGTTTTTGCAGATCATGTTCGGGCTAAATCAGTAACACGTAAACAAAAATCTTCCCTCAAGCTACCAATCAGCTTTTATAAAAATATCTTCCTTACATAAAACCTATTATTTAGAGTGAGTTTGTCGTGGCAGTAAATTGTGTTGCCGTGCAGGCTTTTGACGCTGAATACGCCCACCTGTTTATCCGAACTTCACTTCCACCCCGAATACTTCCTGCCACAGTTTTCGCACATTGCCGTAATGGGTCAGCAATTCTTCCGTCACTTCGGTTTTTTTGGCATCGCGCAGTTTGGTGTTGTGTTGCTGCTGGCGGTAGAAGCGGTAGGCGGTGCGGCTTTGTTCGGCGAGGGTTTTATCGATGAGGCCGCAGTCGGCGGCGATGTTCAAGAGGGCAATGTTTCCGTAGTTATCGAGGAGTTGCGGATACTGGCGAGCATGGGCAAGGATGAGATATTGGACGATAAATTCAACGTCGACCACGCCGCCGCGCGCGTATTTGACGTTGCTGTCGGCAGGCGGATGGGTGGGGAACATTTTTTCGCGCATTTCGATGATTTCGCCTGCTAAAACGGTTTGGTCGCGTTCGGCGGTCAGCATTTCGGTGCGGATGCGGTCGAAGGCCGTCTGAACATCAGGCGTACCGCAGATAAAACGGGCGCGGGTAAGGGATTGGTGTTCCCACGTCCATGCGTTTTCGCGCTGGTATTTTTCAAAGGCGGCGATGCTGTGCGCGAGAAAACCTGCGTCACCGTTGGGGCGCAGGCGCAGGTCGGTTTCGTAGAGGCTGCCTGCGCCGGTGGCGGCGGAAAGCCAGTTGGTCAGGCGGCGGGCAAGGCGGCTGTAAACGTCGCCTGCATCGGAATGCGGGTCGTCGTAAAGATAGACCAAGTCGAGGTCGGAGGAATAGCTGAGCTCTTTACCGCCCAGTTTGCCGTAGCCGATGATGGCAAATTGCGGCGTGTCGCGGTGTTTTTTGGGCATATCCGCCCACGCGCATGGCACAGCGGCGGCGAGGATGGTGTCGGCAAGTGCGGAGAGTTGATCGGAAAGTGATTCTACCGTCCACAATTCGGCAAGGTCTTGAACGGCGAGGCGGAAGACTTGGGCGTGTTGGAAATGGCGCAATGTGTCCATTTGCGCTTCAGTATCGCCGCCGCAGGCTTTGAGGTCGTTTGAAAGGGCGACGGCGAGGGCTTGCCAGTCAAACGCGGTATCCAAAAGCTGGGCGCTGATGAGTTCGTCCAGCAGAATCGGGTATTTGCTCAGATACGCCGCCACCCATGAGCTTTGGCTCATGATTTGTGCCAGATGCACCAAGGTTTGCGGATGTTCGTTGAGGAAAGCGAGATAGGCGGAGCGGCGGCTGATGTTTTCGAGGAAGTCAAACAGCCGCATTAATGTATCGGTCGGGTTGGGTTGCTCGGCTGCCGCCTGTACCAACAACGGCACAATCGCATCAAAACGCGGCTGGGCGTGTGCGGAGAGGTGACGGTATTTATGGCCGTTGCGGATTTGGTCGAGCCGCGTGGCGATGGTTTCGGCATCAAACCCATATTCTTTCAGACGGCCTAGCCGTTCTTCTTCGTCAGGTTTTTCCTGCCATACCCATTGCCATTCGCTGTTGCTTTGCGTTTGTTCTTCGGGTTCGCTCAAGATTTCGTTGAACAACTGATTGACCTTGTTCCGATGAACATTGAGTCCGTCTGAAAAAGCGGCATAACTGTCGAAACCCATGCTTTCGGCGAGCAGTTGCTGCTGTTCGGGCGAGGTCGGTAGGGTTTGGGTTTGCTGGTCGTCCCAGTATTGTAGGCGGTGTTCGACATCGCGCAGGAATCGGTAGGCAGCCAGCAGGGTTTCGACGTTTTCAGACGGCATGATGCCCAGCTCGGCAAGTTTCTTCAGCGTTTCCTGCGTGCCTTTCAGTTGCAGCGCACGCATTTGGCCGCCGCGTATCATTTGGAAAATCTGGGCGATAAATTCGACTTCTCGAATACCGCCCGCACCGAGTTTGATGTTGTCCGCCATGCCTTTTTTGCTGACTTCGCTGCGGATTTGGCGGTGCAGGTTGCGCATTGCTTCATATGCGCTGTAATCCAGATATTTGCGGAATACGAAGGGGCGCACCAGCGATTTAATGTCGTTCGGATACGGCGTAACCACGCGGCCTTTGCACCACGCATAGCGTTCCCATTCTCGCCCTTGCGTAATCAAATATTGCTCCAGCGCGGTTTCACTCAATACCAGCGCGCCGGAGTCGCCGTCCGGCCGCAGCCGCATATCAACGCGGAACACCTGCCCGTCGGCGGTAATATCGTTCAGCAACGCAATCAGTTTCTGCCCGACTTTGGTGAAAAACTCCTGATTGCCGCGTTCGCGCCTGCCGTCGGTATCGCCCGATTCGGGGTAGATAAAAATCAAATCAATGTCGGAAGACACGTTCAACTCATATCCGCCCGCCTTACCCATCGCCACCACACTCAAATGCTGCGGCGATTTGGTATAACGCCCGATCGGCGTGCCATACATGTCCTGATAATAGGCGTAGGCAAAGTCCAACGCGGTATTGACGGCAAAATCGGCAAACAGCGTAATCGTGCGGGTTACTTCGTTCAAATCGCTGATGCGGTTGATATCGCGCACGATAATCTGCGACACGACATAACGGCGCAACTCGCGCAACTGCCGCGCCAACTCTTCCTCATTTTCTTCCGCGCGGATTTTGTCCCAATCGGCAAAAGCTTGAAAATCAGCTTCGGTCAAAACCTTGTCCAACATGGGCAGGAAAATTTCGGGCTTGAGTTTGCCGTTGTCGAGCTGGCGGGCGAGAAAAAGGGAATAACGGCGGGCAGTATCGAGGCGGTTCATAATCTTTGCCTGAATAAACAGAAAAGACCATCATAGCAAGGTTTCAGGCCGTCTGAAACCCACGCTTTCCCCTATCCGTGCAATCGGCTAAAATACCAACCTTTGCAACCCCACATAAGGAAACCGCCATGACCCGTATGGTTCACTGCGTCAAACTCGGCAAAGAAGCCGAAGGCATGAAATTTCCGCCGCTGCCCAACGAATTGGGCAAACGCATTTTTGAAAACGTTTCCCAAGAAGCATGGATGGCTTGGACCCGTCACCAAACCATGCTCATCAACGAAAACCGCCTAAGCCTTGCCGATCCGCGCGCGCGCGAATACCTCGCCCAGCAAATGGAACAATACTTCTTCGGCGACGGCGCAGATGCCGTACAAGGCTATGTTCCTCAAGAGCCTAAATAAGCATTGAAAAGCCAAGGCCGTCTGAAACCCGATTTTCAGACGGCCTTTAAAATTCCCGATTACCCCGCATATTAGACAAATAGAACAGATAAATCATACAAACCCATGATTCTCTGTTAGAATCCAAATTTCATTCATTTCAATCCACACTGGAGCAAACGCCATGCAAAACGACGTTTACGACTATACCTCGCAAGGCTCGGTTGCCAAAAATACCGTCCTGCAAAAAACCTACCGCCTGCTCGGCCTGTCTTTCATTCCTGCCATTGCCGGCGCGTTCTTTTCCGCCAAAACAGGCTTTAACATTTTCGCCATGTTCGGTTCATATTATGTTGCCCTGGCCGCCTTCTTCGGCTTCTTCTACGGCATGACCTCCCTGATCGAGAAAAACCGTTACAGCAACGTCGGCATCGCCCTGTTGATGATCTTCACTTTCGGCATGGGCCTTGCCATCAGCCCTATGCTGCAATACGCCCTGGCGATTAACAACGGCGCGCAAATCGTCGGTACGGCCGCCGCCATGACCGCCGGTGTATTCTTCACCATGTCCGCCATGGCGCGCCGCACCACAATGAACATGAACAAACTCGGCAGCTTCCTCGGCGCCGGCGCCATCGTGCTCATGATTGCCGTTGTGGCCAACCTCTTACTCAAAATCCCTGCCCTGAGCCTGACCATTGCTGTCGGCTTCGTTGTCTTCAGCTCCCTGATGATTATGTGGCAGGTGCGTACCGTCATTGACGGCGGCGAAGACAGCCACATCAGCGCGGCGCTGACCATCTTCATCTCCATCTACAACATTTTCAGCAGCCTCTTGAGAATCCTTATCTCTATTAGCGGTGACGACTGATAAAGCCGCAAAGGCCGTCTGAAATTTCAGACGGCCTTTTTGATTTTTGACATCACCGGCAAACTCCCCTATCCTGAACGCCACACAAACCCCATTCCCAACCCAAAATGACCACGACCACTCCGCGCCGTGCCGTGTACGCAGGCAGCTTCGACCCTCCCACCCTCGGCCACCTGTGGATGATACAGGAAGCCCAATCCCTCTTTGACGAACTCATCGTCGCCATCGGCACCAATCCCGAAAAGCGCTGCACCTACACCATAGAAGAACGCCACGCCATGCTCGATGCCATTACCCACCCGTTCCCCAACGTCCGCATCAGCGTGTTTGAAAACCGCTTTTTGGTCGATTATGCCCGCGAAGCCAAAGCCAATTTTATCGTCCGCGGCATCCGTTCCGCCGCCGACTACGAATACGAACGCTCGATGCGCTACATCAACAGCGACATCGCCCCCGAAATCTCCACCGTCTTCCTGATGCCGCCGCGCGAAATAGCCGAAGTGTCCTCCACCATGGTCAAAGGCTTGGTCGGCCCACAAGGCTGGCGCGACATGATAGGCCGCTACCTCCCCGACCCCGTCTATCAAAAAATCCTGCAAGACCACGAAACAAACACATAAAACAAAGGCCGTCCGAACATTTCAGACGGCCTTCCAATTTTCATTGATTATTGACGGGCAGACGTCAACGCCTGCAGGTTTTGATTCAACGTTTCCATGTCCAACCAACCGGCGGCAATAAACAGCATCAAAATCACCGTACCCACACACAGCACGCCGATACCATACAACACATAACCCACCAAAACACGGCCTACCGTCGCATTCCCCATCCACATCAAACCGCGTACCTGCACCACAAACACCCAAGCCTGCCACAACAGCGCAAACACAGCCAACGCCGGTACATACAACACCAGCAACAGTGGCAAGAGCAAAGCCTCAGACACCAAAATAAAGCCCCACAAAGGAAGCCGGGGCGCACCGTAATAATGCAGCACCTTGCGCATCGAGCGGCTCAACACCAACCATTTCACCATCACCAAAATCACCGACAGGCACACCGCCGCCGCACCGCTGCCAAACAAAGGCGACATGCTGGCCGCGTTCACCACACCCAACAGCAGCAACACCGCCGCCATCACCAAAGGCGAATACAAATACGTCTCCGGCGAACGATAGCGCAAACGCAAAACATCCCACATATCACGAACAAACACATACAGCATGGCATAAATCCAAAGCAAAAAAGCCGATTGTATCTTAGGCCGTCTGAAAATCAAACCGGCAAACTTAAAAACCGCCAATTAAAACGAAAAATAATTCAATACAAAACAAAATCTTAATTTACCGCCTCAAAAATAAAGCCTGCAAACGCTTGCACAAGGCAACGAAATTTGGTTTAATTCACATCTCGCAACGAAACACGCGAAGGCCAGATAGCTCAGTTGGTAGAGCAACGGATTGAAAATCCGTGTGTCGGCGGTTCGATTCCGCCTCTGGCCACCACCAGCCGCCTTGAAGCGGTTATTTTTTTATCTATACGATTTGCACTCCATACTCAACGCAAATCCCGTTCCAGACCATGCGTCCCGATTTCCACACAAGGCCGTCTGAAAAATTTCAGACGGCCGTTGTTCATGTTGGCATGACATAAAAATCCGTTTCACCGCCTCATTCCGACAGAATACGGCGCTTCCATCCAAACCGGCTGAAACCTTCGCGAACATACTGAATATGAATAAAGTTCAAGGCCGGTCGGTTTACTATATAATACCGTCCAAACCAACCATAACTTACTCATTGCGGGGAAGATAATGAAAAAAGTGCTGATTGTGCATTACTCGCAAACGGGGCAGCTCTCGAGCCTGGCGCGAAATTTTGCCGCGCCGTTGCAAACAGCCGGCATACAGGTCGATTGCGTCAATATCGTACCGGAGCAGGCATTTCCGTTTCCGTGGCCGTTTTGGCGTTTTTTCGATACCTTTCCTGAAACCGTCCATTTAAAACCCGCCCCGATTCTGCCGCCGCGAATCCCATCCGAAGATTACGATGTGGTGGTCATTGCCTACACCGTTTGGTTCCTCTCTCCTTCGCAACCGATTACCGCCTTTTTGCAACGCGAAGAAACGCGCCGGCTGCTGGACGGCAAACCGGTCATCACGCTTATCGGCTGCCGCAATATGTGGCTGGGCGCGCAGGAAAAAATGAAATCTTTGCTGAAACAAAACGGCGCAAAACTCATCGGCAACATCGTAAAAATCGATGACTGCAACAGCGCGGCAAGTTTCATTACCACGCCAGCATGGATGCTGACCGGCGACAAGCGCTATTTCCGCTCCCTACCCTCCGCCGGCATTGCTGAAGAAGAATTGGCGGATGCGGCGCGGTTTGGTACGAAATTGCGCGATACACTATTGAACCAACAGCCTTTGGACGAAACCCTGTTTCAAAACATGGGCGCGGTGACAGTGAATGAAAAACTGATTTTCAGCGAACGTGCCGCCGGCCGCAGCTTCTTCGTCTGGGGCAAACTTTTGATGGCAGCAGGCAGGATTTCTCCGCTTTTGCGCCGTGCGCTGCTGTGCTTCTACATCGTCTTTTTATTGGCGATGATTTTGGTGGTTTTACCCGTCAGCGTAATTTTGAAAAAGCTGCTGCATCCGTTGCTCAAAGGCCGTCTGAAAAAGCTGGCAGATTATTATGAGCAACCGTCAGGCAGATAATCTGTTTCAGACGGCCTCAAACCAGGAATCCATCATGCCCGAAGTTATCCACTACCCCGAACGCCGTCGCTTTCAAATCGACATTGACGGTTTGGAAGCAGGCTATATCAGCTATACCGAACATAACGGCGGCTGGGACGTAAACCATACCGTGGTCTCGCCCAACTTCCGTCATCGCGGCATTGCCAAACTGCTGGTGAGCGCGCTGATGGAATACGCCGAAACACACAACATCCCGTTAACTGCAAGCTGCGACTACGCGGCGCGGTTTATCGGTTGATTATTTTGACAACCACATCATGACATCGAATAACACACTCAAAGACGTTTATCTCAACCGCGTTTCTGCCTTTTTGCCCAATGCCCCTGTCGGCAATGACGAAATGGAAGCCGTCCTCGGCATGGCAGGCGATGTACCGTCACGCGTGCGCCGTATGATTTTGCGCTCCAACGGCATTTTGTCGCGCCATTACGCCATCGATCCCGAAAGCCGCCGCACGACGCACACCAATGCCGAGTTGGCGGCCGAAGCGGTCAATGGCCTGTTTGCCCAAGGCGTTCCAGCAGAAGCCATCGGCTGTCTGGCCTGCGCCACTTCCTATCCCGACCAAACCATGCCCGGACACGGCGTGATGGTGCATGGTTTGCTGGATATGCCGCCTTGCGAAGTGTTCAGCATGGCAGGCGTATGCGCGGCAGGCATGGCGGCGATGAAACACGCCTACAACGCCGTGCGTACCGGCGAACACGCACATGCGCTTTCCGTTGCTTCCGAAAACGCCTCGGCGGTCATGCGCGGCGAAGTGTTTCAAAGTGAAACCGACCATAAAAAACTGGAAAACGCGTCCCCCGAAATCGGGTTTGAAAAAGACTTTTTGCGCTGGATGCTGTCTGACGGCGCAGGTGCGGTGTATCTGTCCGACCGCCCCAATTCAGACTGCCTCAGCCTGAAAATCCATTGGATAGATCTGCTTTCCTACGCCAACGAAATGCCGCCCTGCATGTATGCCGGCGCAGAATTCCGCGACGGCGTATTTGAAGGTTGGAAACACGCCGATGCCGATTACGGCCGCCGCCACAGCCTGATGGCGGTCAAGCAGGACGTCAAACTGCTGAACGAAAACATCGTCCGCTATACGGTGGAAAAACCCCTCTCCCAAATCGCCGCCAAACACGGCATCCGCGCCGAAGAAATCGATTGGTTCCTGCCCCACTACTCTTCCGGCTTCTTCCGCGACCGCCTTTCAGACGGCCTGAAAAACATCGGCTTCGACATTCCGCAGGAAAAATGGTTTACCAATCTGCACAGCAAGGGCAACACGGGTTCGGCCTCGATTTACATCATCCTTGAAGAATTTATGCGCACTTTCCCCATCGAACACGGCCAAAAAATCCTGTGTTACGTTCCGGAAAGCGGACGTTTTTCAACATGTTTCATGCTTTTGGAAGCAGTAAAGGCCGTCTGAATGAAGATTGACGACATCCCTCAAGACAACAGCGCCAGCTACCACGGCCACCGCAAAGTCATCTACGGCACCCGCGACGGCCACTACGAAGCGGCCACCAGCAACGGTTGGCAGGACGAAGCCTACGCCACCGAAATGGCGGTGTGCGAACTCGATGCCCAAACGCAGGCCGCGCGCGAAGCCGTCGAAAAAGGCGAATACTCGCCGCTGTACTACCATATGTTCCGCTGTCGTTATGATGAAACCGGCTTGGCCATGGCAGCAGGCGTATGGAAATGGCAGCTTCGTCGGCATTTCCGCCCCGAAGTGTTCGCCAAACTACCGGCCAAAACCCTGCAAAAATACGCCGATGCCTGCCAAATCAGCATAGACGGCCTCAAACAAACCGATATTTAAAGCCCCTCATGATTACCCTGCATTCTCTCGATCAATCCCGCGCCCTGCGCATTGTTTGGCTGCTTGAAATCCTCGGTACACCTTACCGTCTGCAAACCTACCGCCGTCATCCCGACACTTTGCTCGCCCCTGACGAACTCAAGGCCATCCATCCCTTGGGCAAATCGCCTTTATTGGATGATGACGGCTTTATCTTGGCGGAAAGCGGCGCGATTACCGACTATCTGATTCAAACCTACGGCAACGGCCGTCTGATGCCCGAACGCGGCAGCCGCGAATACTGGCAATATCAACGCTGGCTGCATTATGCCGAAGGTTCACTGATGCCGTTATTGCTGCTCGGACTGGTGTTCCGCCGGATTGAAAGCGCGCCCATGCCGTTTTTCGTCAAACCGATTGCCCGCAAAATCAGCGGCAGCGTCAAAAGCAGCTTTATCCTTCCGCAAGCCGCGCTGCATCTTTCCCACATCAACAGCGAGTTGGAAAACCGCGAATGGTTGGTCGGCAACAGCCTCAGCGGTGCCGACATCATGATGAGCTATCCGCTGCAAGCTGCGGCCGACCGCTTCGATTTTTCCGACTACCCCAATATCCGCGCTTATTTGCAGCGCATCGAAGCGCATGAAGCCTACTGCCGCGCCGTTGAAAAAGCAGGTTCGCCTTTATTGAAACTCGACCAATAAAACAAGGCCGTCTGAAACGTTTTCAGACGGCCTGAAACCTTGGTTCACTTATCGAATAGCTTTGCAGCAAACGACGTTTTTACCCAAGCGCCGCCCGAGTGCTTTGTTCCCCCTCACCGTTCCACTATAATGGCAACCCATATCCTTCTAAAAAATAACACCATGCCAACCGACAACCGCCCGACTCTTGCCATCGACACCAGCACATCCTTTTTGTCCATCGCATTGGAACATCAAGGCGAAATCCGCCTGTTTCACGAAAACGTCGGCACCAAGCAATCCGAACAAATCCTGCCGCAAATCGAACGCCTCTTTAAAGAAGCGGGCATCACGGCCGCCGATTTGGGCTGCATCGTTTATGCACAAGGTCCCGGCGCATTTACCGGCCTGCGTATCGGCGCGGCGGTTGCACAAGGTTTGGCCACGCCGTTTGACACGCCCATGATCGGCATTCCCTGCCTCGATGCCGCCGCTTCGCTGCCGCCGCCATCAAGCTGTGTACTGGCGGCCACCGATGCGCGTATGGGCGAAGTGTTCTACGCATGGTTTGATACGCAAAACCACGTCCGCTTGAGCGATTACACGGTTGGCAAAGCCGCCGCCATTACTGCGCCCGAAGGCAAAACGCCTACCGGCGGCATCGGCAATGCCTTTGCCCTCGCCGACAAACCGCCTTTTGACGGTCAATCCGATATGCCGACCGCCGCCGACTATCTCAAACTTGCCCGCAGCGGCCGCTATCTTGCTACTGACGCGGCGCACGCCGAGCTGCTCTACGTCCGCAACAAAATTGCCCTGACCGCGCAAGAGCAAGCCCAACAAAAGGCCAAACCGTGAACCTGCGCCCAGCCTTACTTGCCGACTGCCCCACCCTTGCCGCCATCGACGCACAAGGCAATCCTTCGCCGTGGACGGCGCAGCAGTTTGAATCGGCGGTTCAACACCATCCCGACAGCGTTTGGCTCAGCCAGGCAGACCACCAAATTACCGGCTTTATCGTGTGGCAAACCGTGTTTGACGAATCCGAGCTGCACCTGATTGCCGTCGCGCCCGAATACCGCCGCCAAGGCATTGCGTCCGCCCTGCTGCAACACTGGCAAAACACTGTGCAACAGCAAGGCGCAACCCGATTGCTGCTCGAAGTCCGCGCAAGCAATGAAACCGCGCAACAGCTCTACCGCAAACACGGCTTCCAAACCTGCGGCCGCCGCAAAAACTACTACGCCCTGCCCGACGGTGGCAGCGAAGATGCCGTATTGATGGAGAAATCATGTTAAGCAGCCGTTACCTGCACCTGCACGAAGCCTTGGGCTTGGGCCCGATGTGGCTGAACCAAAACGCCAAAATCATCCATGCCACGCCTCAAGCCGCAGCATCAGCCACACCCGTCCGCCCCAAAACCATTGCTGCCGATACCGCGCAAACCGTGCGTACTTTATCCGCAGGTGCCCATCAGGCACGCACTGCCGCCATCGCTACTGCGCAAACGGCCAAACCGGCTGTCCATGCTCCCGAAGCAGCACCCAAAGCCATTGCCGAAACAGCGGCAAAAACAGAAAAAACCGCACATTCAGACAATCTGCCCCGTCTTGACGTAACCATCAGGCCGTCTGAAATCATGGTGGTCAGCATTTGCCCGTCCACCGAAGACAGCCTGCACGGTACGCTGTTTAGCGGCGACGTCGGCACGCTTCTCGACAACATCCTCGCCGCCATCGGCCTCAAGCCCGAGCAGGCGCATAAAACCGCATGGGTCAAAACCGCGCCCGTATTCACCGCCCTGCCCGATGCCGAACACATCCGCTCCGAGCTTGCCGAGATGCAAAATGAGCTGGCCACTTCGCAAGCGCGCGCAGTATTGTTCCTCGGCAAAATCTTTGATAGCCCCGACATGATCGGGTTGATGAACGAATTGTGCGCAGAGCGGCCGCATTTCGTCATTCCCCACCCCGCCCGCCTACTGATGCAACCGCAACTCAAAGCGCAGGCATGGCAAATCTTAAAGCCATTGAAACAGCTTTTGACCAAGGCCGTCTGAACATTCTGTTCAACCTAAAATCAGGTTTTCACCAACAAAAAAGGGCGTGTTCGACACGCCCTAATGTTTTTCAATATTCCGCCGAATGCCAGAAAGGCTGACCCACCGTCGGCGTACTGGCACGCGCTTTCTCACGCGCCTCCACAGGTTCCGCCTCATAAGCCAGACGGCCCGACTCGACTGCAAGCGCAAAAGCGCGTGCCATATTGACCGGATCGCCGCTGCGGGAAACGGCGGTGTTCAGCAACACGCCGTCAAAGCCCCATTCCATCACTTGCGCCGCCTGCGAAGGCAAACCCAAACCGGCATCAATAATCAACGGCGTGTCGGGCAGGCGTTCGCGCAGGACTTTCAGCGCATAAGCATGAACCGCGCCCAAACCCGTGCCAATCGGCGCCGCCCACGGCATCAACGCCTGACAGCCTGCGTCAAGCAGTCGGCGGCAGGCAATCAGGTCTTCGGTACAATAAGGCAGCACTTTGAAGCCATCTTTAATCAGGATTTCCGCCGCTTCGACAAGCTGGAATACGTCCGGCTGCAACGTGTCATCATCGCCGATAAGTTCGAGCTTGATCCAATCGGTATCAAACACTTCGCGCGCCATTTGCGCAGTGGTCACGGCTTCCTGCACGCTTTGGCAGCCTGCGGTATTAGGCAACACAGGCACGCCCATTTCTTCCAACAACGACCAAAAGCCCTGCCCGTGCGCTTCGCCGCCGCTGCCGGCACGACGCAACGAAACGGTAATCATCGCCGGTTGTGCGATTTGGACAGACTGCTTGAGGATTTCCGGCGTCGGATAAGCAGCCGTACCGAGCAGCAGCCGTGAAGGGAAAGTTTCTCCATATAGGGTAAACATGATGGATTCCTTTATAATATTTTTTAGATTTTAAGCATAAGACAATCGGGCAATCCTGCCCGATATTCAAACAGGCAAAAGTCGGGCGCAAATACCTGACCTGTTGATTGCAAACCTCTTATCCGCCGACTACAGGGCGCACAATATCCACTTTGTCGTTTTCGTTCAAAACCGTTTCCGCATACGCGCCTTTGGCGACAAAATGGGTATTGACGGCAACGGCAAACGGTTTTTGCGGCGCGGTTTGGGCGATAAGGTCGGCGATAGTTGTGCCGTTTAATGTGATGGCTTCATTGTTTAATATAATCTTCATGATGTTTGCTCCTCTTATCGGGCTTCTTATTTTCAGACGGCCTTATTCATTCCACAAAGCCTGAAACGCTTTAACCACGGCTTCGGGATTTTCCGCTTCGGTAACGGCGCGGACGACGGCGAGGGAGGAAACGCCGGTGGCAAGTACATCTTCAGCGTTGTTCAAATCGATGCCTCCGATGGCGACGACGGGCGTGCCGCGTGCCTGTCTGACGTATTCGCGCAGTTTGTCCAGGCCTTGCGGGGCGGTGGGCATTTGTTTGGTTGTGGTCGGGAAAATCGCTCCGCTGGCAACATAGCTGGGATGTACGGACAAGGCGCGGTCGAGTTCGGCGACGGAGTGCGTACTCAAGCCCAAGCGCAAACCGGCGGCCTCAATCGCGGCGAGATCGGCAGTGTCCATGTCTTCCTGTCCGAGATGTACGCCGTATGCACCTGCGGCAATCGCTTCGCGCCAGTGGTCGTTGATAAAAAGCTGGGTTACGCTGTTTTGACAGGCTGCAACGCAACGTTCGATCTCGCGTTTCAACTCGTCGCCATGCAAGGTTTTGCAACGCAGTTGCACTGTGTCGGCACCTGCTTTGACCATACGCTCGACCCAGTCGGCGGTGGGAACGACGGCGTAAAATTTCAGGGGGAATTTGAGTGGCGGGAAATTCATGGCGTCTCCGAATCGGACAAATTGTTGTCATGTTATCAGAAAGGCCGTCTGAATAATATTTGTTTTCAGACGGCCTTATCAAATGGTTTTGAACAATCAAGAAGGATGTTACAAACCCACCCTTTTGCTGATTGGGATAAAGGTTGTTACAACAAAAACAATGTGGCCAATCCCAAGAAAATCAGGAAGCCGCCGGAGTCGGTAACTGCGGTAATCAGCACCGAGCTGCCCAATGCCGGGTCGCGTCCGGCTTTGTCCATCATGACGGGGATAAGGACACCGACGGTCGCAGCAAGCAAAAGGTTCAAGGTCATCGCGGCCACCATGACCAAACCGATGCCGATGTTGCCATAGAGCAGCCATGAAATCACGCCCATCACAGTGCCCCAAATAATGCCGTTGACGAGGGCGACGCCGACTTCTTTTTTCAGCAGGCGGCCTGCCTGCGTGCCGGTCATTTGTCCCATCGCCATGGCGCGGACGATCATGGTGATGGTTTGGTTGCCGGAGTTGCCGCCGATGCCGGCGACGATGGGCATCAGCGCGGCCAGTGCGACGATTTTTTCGATACTGCCTTCAAATGCGCCAATCACGCGGCTGGCGATGAAGGCGGTACACAGGTTGATGGCAAGCCACATCCAACGGTTTTTCACCGAGTCCCAAATCGGGGCGAACAAGTCCTCTTCTTCTTGCAAACCAGCCATGTTAAACATGTCGGCTTCGGATTCTTCACGGATCACGTCCACCATTTCGTCAATGGTGATCCTGCCGATCAGCTTTTTGTTTTCATCGACAACCGGCGCGGTTACCAAGTCATAACGTTCAAACGCCTGCGCCGCTTCTTCCACGTCGTCTTCCGGACGGAAGCGCACGACTTCGGTGGCCATCACGTCCGCCACCATGTCTTCGGGGTCGGCGACCAAGAGTTTGCGGATGGGCAGAACGCCTTGCAACACGTCGTTTTCATCGACCACGAAAATCTTGTCGGTATGGTCGGGCAGGCTGTCGAAACGGCGCAAGTAGCGCAATACAACTTCACACGCCACATCGGCGCGGATGCTGACCAATTCAAAGTCCATAATCGCGCCGACTTGGTTGTCTTCGTAAGACATCGCCGCTTTGACCTGCTCGCGTTCTTCTTCATCACGCGTTTGCAGTGCTTCGTACACCACTTGGTGCGGCAAGTCGTCTGCCAGTTCTGCCAATTCGTCTGCGTCCAAATCATCGACGGCGGCCAACAGCTCGTCTTTGTCCATGGACTCGATCAACGTTTCGCGTACGGCGTCGGATACTTCCAGCAATACTTCTCCGTCGTCTTCCGGGGCAACTAAAAGCCAAACGATGTTACGCTCGCGCGGCGGCAGGGATTCCAAGACGGCGGCCACGTCGGCAGGGTGCAGCTCGGCCAAGAGGACGGTCAGCTCGGTGAACTTGTCGCGCAAGCTTTCGTCTTCGATCGGCACACCGGCTTCGATTTGTTCAAAGGACGGCTCGAGGATTTCGCATAAGGCGTGGATGCGGTCGATATCGTCAGAGATGCGATCATCAGAAATGCGGTCTTCTACCACATCATTGTCGGGGGTATTGTCGAGATTCGGAGGGGTTTGTTCGATGCTCATAAATGCTCCGCCCGCCGGACGCGGGAAGGCATTTCGGCGGGATGATTATTGTTGTTGTGTATCAGATGGGAAGTTCAAAGGCGAACTGGGAAGGTCCATAATTCGAGCCTGCTGAGAGGCGCAGAGTTGTAAACGGTGCATATTCTACTCTTTTTTAGGCCGTTTTACCATTTTTAACGGGAAAGGCCGTCTGAAACCGGGTGATAACGACACCCTTTTTTTCAGACGGCCTGATGATTTGATTTTATTTGTTTCGCCTGCCGAACGCTTCCCTGACCACGTCCAACCAAGCCCTTAAGGCCGGCGTCGGGCGTTGGTGTTTTTTCCATGCCATGGTGAGCTGCCAGCGGATCTCGGGGTCGACCAAAGGAATGGCGGCAAAGACATCGGGATTGATTTTTCGGGCATAGTATTCGGGCAGTAGGGCAATGCCCATATTGTGCGCCACCATGTCGGCGACCAAATTCCATTGTCCGGTACGGCAGACAACGTTGGGCGTAAAACCTTGATTGCGGCAGGCCGTCTGAATGGTTTCGTTGAGGGAAAACCCTGCACCGAACAGGATGAAGGGCTCGTGTTGCAGGCTTTTGAGCGTCAGCGCAGCGTGTCTCGCCCGATTTTTCGGCATCAAAACCACCAACGGATAGTCGCATAAAGTAATGCTGTCGAAGTCTTCGTGAACCGGCGCAAGCAGCTGCCCGGCATCGAGTTCGTTGTTGCGCAGGGATTGCTCGATGGCGAGTGAGCCTTGTTCCAAAAACGACAATTCGATGTCCGGCCATTTGTGGTGGAAATCAAACAAAGCCTGCCCGAGCAAATCGCTGCCGAACAAGGCCAAACCCAAACGCAGCGTCCCGCTTTTGACATGGCGGTAATCGTCAATGCGGGCCAGCAGCAAATCGCGTTCGTGTAGAAGGTTTAACGCGTGGCGATAGACTTCTTCGCCGATTGCGGTCGGCTGCACCTGCCGCTTTTTGCGTCCGTTTTCTTTACACAAAAGCGGCACGCCCAATTCCTCTTCCAAAGCCTGAATGATTTTGCTGACCGTCGGCTGCGTCAAATTCAACGCGGAAGCGGTGGCTGAAAAACTTTGCAGGCGGATGAGTTCGGCAAAACAATACAGGCTTTTGAAGTCCATTATTCCTCTAAGGCATGATTATTCGTTTAATAATTCATATTATGCAGAAACAAGGTTTCTATAATCAAGCCTTTCATTCAACACACACCCATATCATGGATTCCCTCACCAGATTTTTTCAGACGGCCTTGCAACTTGCCATCATCGGCGCAGTATGGGGCGTCTCCGACCTTATCGTCCGCTTCACGCATCTGCCTGTTTCTTCAGGCGTATTGGGCCTCTTTCTCATGCTCGCCCTTTTGGGGCTCGGCATCATCCGCCCGGGCATGGTTGACCGCGGCGCAAAATGGGCATTGGGCGAACTCGTCTTTTTCTTCATTCCCATCATGGTTTCCGTCTTGCAATATCAAGACCTACTGATGTCCGAAGGTTGGCAGCTGATTTTGACCATCGCCGTCGGCACCGCGCTTGTGATGATTAGCACCGCCCTTACCCTCGACTTCTGCTACCGCTGGAAACGCCGCCTCTACAAAAAACTCCACTCCTAAAAATAGAGAATAAAAATGGACTACACCGCCCTCGCCTGCCTGATTTGGACCTGTTTCGCCTACATCGTTGCCAAAAAAATCCACCGCAAAAAACCCTTAATGATTTTCTCCCCCGTCGTTACCGTCTCCGTCAGCACCATCCTCCTGCTGCTGGCATTCGGCATCAATTACGACACCTACCACAAATATACCCAAGGCATCGTCTTCCTGCTCACTCCGGTTACCGTTGCCTTTGCCGTCCCCATTTATGAAAACCGCGAAGTCATCCGCCGCCAACTGCCCATCCTCTCCATCGCCATTATGGTGGGCATGTTTGTCGGCGTAGTCAGCGCATTCCTCATGAGCCATATGTTCCACTTCAACAACGAAGTAACCAACAGCCTGATGGCGCGTTCCATCTCCACGCCGTTTGCCGTCGTCCTCGCCAGCGAAATCCACGGTTCAGCCTCACTCGTTTCTCTGTTCACCATCATCACCGGCTTTGTCGGCATGATATTCGGCGACCTGTTTTTAGCCTTCACCCGTATCCGCTTCCGTACCGCCAACGGCGTGGCATTCGGCAATGCCGCCCACGGCTTCGGCACATCGCGCGCCGGACAACGCCACGAAACCGAAGGCGTAATGGCCAGCCTGACCATGATTTTGGCCGGACTGTTTATGGTATTGTTTGGCCCGACCATGGTGCATTTGGTGGTTTGGATGATGAGTTAAGCCTTTTCTCCATTCTTATCGATACGCAAAAAAGCCGTCTGAAAAATGACTTTCAGACGGCCTTTAATCTTATGGAAAGGTTACAGCGTAGAAACTGAAGTTTCCGCTAAATCATGAATGGTATCCAACGCAGATGAACCTGTACCATTGCTTGAATAGGTCGCATTGTCTGAGGAAAGACCGACAGAAGAATCAAGAGGATCAGCCTCACCAAACGCACGGCTCAAAAGCTCATCTCCACTAAAAGCCTTAGTTTCCAATATCGGCTTGGAGGCCGGCAGCGCAGGCTCGAAACCTTCCCATTCGCGCGGATCAAGGCGGATGATACGCCCATTATCGTCATGGCCATTATCAGACTCTATTCCTTTTGAAAAGAAGCCGTTCCACTCACGCGGATCAAGACGGAAAACATGCTCATTATGACCATGATCGGACTCTACTCCTTTTGAAAAAAAGCCGTTCCACTCGCGCGGATCGAGACGGAAAACATGCTCATTATGGCCATTATCCGACCCTATGCCTTTTGAAAAAAAGCCATTCCACTCGCGTGGATCAAGACCGAAAACAAAATCTTTAGAATCAATTTCTGTACCTGGTTGATATACTTTATCCACGGAAGTCTCCTTAAAAATAAACAGTTGCTGTACCCAATACCCCATCAGGTCGATGAGAGCCTTTATTCTAAAACAAAGAAAATAGCAGGTAGAGTCCAAAGGGAACAACGGTTCATTAAAACGACAATCGGACTAAAATCTTTTAAAAACAAATAGATATAATTTACACATCATAATCAATAATACATAATCAAATTTCCAGACTACCCCGCCAATCAGGGGAATCCTTCTTTCCCACGTTCCCCGTCATGTCGCAAAAAGGCCGTCTGAAATTTAAGTTTCAGACGGCCTTTTCATTTGCTCAAACCTTATTCTTTAGGCAGGCGCAGGACGGAGACGATGAATCCGCCCCAAATGACGATCAATGCGACAAGCATCATAATAATGGCTGAAGTACTCATTATTCGTCTCCTTCACGTTCGTGTTCATGTTCGTCTTTGACGTTGAAGTTCTGACCATGTTTCCACGGCAAGAAAGACAGCAGGACGGACAATACCAAGAGAGCGCCTACCATGCCCCAACCGAAGATATTGAGGAAGCTGTCAGGATAGCCGCTGTAATTCTCTTTTAAGAGGCCGGCGGTATCTTGATACAGCATATAGCCGAGCATAGCGACGGTAACCACCACGCTGGCAGTCCACACTTTGCCGACACGGATGGAAGACAACGCGTTCAAGTGATTGCGCAGTTCGGGCAGTTTGCGCAACAAAACAATCGCCAGAACGTAAACAAAACCGGAAGCCACAATGCCGTAAGTATTGATGAATTTGTCCAACACGTCCAACACAGGCAGGCCGGTAGTCGTACCGAACAGCAAGGTGGAAATAATCGCCATTGGCACGCCTGCAATCAGCGTTGCGCTGACACGGCCGATGTTCATTTTGTCTTGAATCGCGGCCACAATCACTTCAACGATGGAAATCATGGAAGTGACACCGGCAAACACCAGCGAGCCGAAGAACAACACGCCGATCAATGCGCCCATAGGGGCTTGGTTGATGATGGTAGGGAACGCGATAAACGCCAAACCGATACCGTTGGATGCCACTTCGCTGACTTCCTTGCCTGCCGCGTGAGCCATAAAGCCCAATGCGGCAAATACGCCGATACCGGCGAGCAACTCAAAGCTGCTGTTGGCAAAGCCGACAACCAAGCCGGTGCCGCCCAAGTCGGTTTTTTTCTTCAGGTAAGAAGAATAAGTAATCATGATGCCGAAGCAGATAGAGAGCGAGAAGAAAATCTGACCATATGCGGCTACCCAGACTTTCGGATCGGACAATCGGCTCCAATCAGGCGTAAACAAAGCGTCCAAACCTTTTGCCGCACCCGGCAGAGTCAGGGCAATACCCACCATGATGACAAACATCACTACTAACAAAGGCATGAAGAATGTGGATGCACCGGCCACACCTTTTTGTACGCCCAAAGCCATAATCGCCAGCGTAAACACCCACACGGCAATCAGCGGGCCGGCAACTTTGCCGACAAAGTCCAAGCCCAAGTCTTTGGCATCGGCCATTTGCAGGAAGTCTTTGAAGAAGAAGGTCTGCGGATCCGCACCCCATGCCGAAGTCAAAGAATAATAGGCATAGCTTGCCGCCCAGCCGACAATCACGGCGTAGTAGATACAGATGATGACGTTGGTCAGGAAGTTCCACCAACCCATCGGCTCAAACAAACGGCCGAGGCGGCGGAAAGCCAAAGGTGGCGAGCCGCGGTAACGGTGGCCGATGGCATAGTCGAGCAGCAACAGCGGAATACCTGCCGTCAACAACGCAACCAAGTAAGGGAGAACGAAAGCACCGCCGCCGTTGTCGAAAGCGATGTAAGGGAATCGCCAAATGTTGCCTAAGCCCACGGCCGAGCCGATGGCAGCAAACATAAAGGCGCGGCGACTGCTAAACGTCGCGCGTTCGCTGGATTGAGAATTTGACACGATGAACCTCTTAAAATTCGAGTGTCGCCAAGGCCGTTCAGCCTTGCGCGTATATATTTAGGAATCAGGCCGGACAAGCCGGTCGGTTAAAGTAGATATTCGGACAAGGATAATATCCGGTATAGAGGATGCACCGCTTATGGCCATGCAAACATAATCTGACCTTATCGTAAAAAAATTTAACAGTGTTGACAAGTCATAATTAAATTAAAATCACAAGCAAAATCTTCATACACTACGACTAAAACCTTCATACACTTATTTATATAACCCCCAAACACAGCTCAATCCACCGTTTTTCCCTCCCTTGTTCCGACAATTTTCCCCTTTGCTAAAAACCGCCCTCCCCTTATCCGGCAAGGAAAACCGGGAATCCAAGGCGTTTAAATTCCATGTCATCAAAAATGTTCAGACGGTCTTTTCCTTTTGCTCGATTAAACCCGGGCCGTCTGAAAATTACACTGTTGTATGTTGTAATCAAAAGCCACACTCAAATTCTGTTTAATATAAACAAAAACAATCCGCCTTTCCCGTTTCATTCATTACCATGATTTAAAACGAGCATAAAACACTAAAAATAGAATTAATGGAAAATAAAATTTCAAAAAATACAAAATAACATTAAATTTAAACCTGTATTTCTACTCTAATCATCTACAATCAAAAATAATCGAACCTAAAATTTTCAATAAAACATTAATTACACAGCACTACAATTTTGCTATAATTGCCACCATTCACTCCACAACCCAAACCCAAAAGAAGAGGAAAAGCCATGGGTATCAAAGTTGCCATCAACGGTTACGGCCGTATCGGCCGCCAAGTAGTGCGCGCTATTTTTGACTACAAACTGCAAGACCAACTCGACATCGTTGCCATCAATGCCAGCGGCAGCATCGAGACCAACGCTCACCTGACTAAATTCGACACTGTTCACGGCCGCTTTGACGCCGATGTTTCCCATGATGAAAAACACCTCATCATCAACGGTAAAAAAATCCCTTACTTCTCCACCCGCAACCCAGCCGAATTGCCATGGGGCGAATTGGGCGTTGACCTGGTAATGGAATGTACCGGCGCATTTACCAGCAAAGAGAAAGCCAAAATCCACTTGGAAAGCGGCGCGAAAAAAGTGCTGATTTCCGCTCCCGGCGGCGATGACGTTGACGCAACCATCGTTTACGGCGTAAACGACGACGTGATTACCGACGACATGACCGTTATCTCCAACGCGTCTTGTACCACCAACTGCTTGGCACCTGTGGCCAAAGTGTTGAACGAAAACATCGGTATCGTAAACGGCGTGATGACCACCATCCACGCGCTGACCAACGACCAAACCGTAACCGACGTACGCCACAAAGACCTGCGCCGTGCGCGTAGCGGCGTGGAAAACATGATTCCGACCAAAACCGGCGCAGCAAAAGCCGTCGGCTTGGTATTGCCTGCCCTCAAAGGTAAACTCGACGGCCTCGCCATCCGCGTACCGACCGTCAACGTTTCCCTGGTTGACCTGAGCTTCCAAGCAAGCCGTGAGACTTCTGTCGAAGAAATCAACGCGCTGATGAAAGCCGCTTCCGAAGAAGGCCGTCTGAAAGGCGTTTTGGGTTATAACACCCTGCCGCTGGTTTCTATGGACTTCAACCACACCACCCAAGCCAGCACATTCGACTCTACGCTGACCAAAGTAACCGAAGGCAAAATGGTTAAAGTGTTCGCATGGTACGACAACGAGTGGGGCTTCAGCTGCCAAATGCTGAACACCGCGCGCCGTATGTTCGGTTTGGAAGTACGTCCGTTCTAATCGGCTTCCAACACAAAGGCCGTCTGAAACATCTTTTCAGACGGCCTTTTGTATTTCCTTTAAAATATCGCATTCCCATTTATTTTCAGACGGCCTCTTCATGTTTCCCAACGAATCCGCCCCCAATCTGCTGCAAGGCTTAAACCCCGAACAACTTTCCGCCGTAACCTGGCCGCCGCAATCCGCCCTCGTTTTGGCAGGCGCGGGCAGCGGCAAAACGCGCGTGCTGACCACGCGTATCGCATGGCTTTTGCAAAGCGGACAAGCCAGCGTGCACAGCATTATGGCGGTAACGTTTACCAACAAAGCCGCCAAAGAAATGCAGACACGTTTGGGCGCGATGATTCCCGTCAACGTCCGCGCCATGTGGCTCGGCACGTTCCACGGCCTCTGCCACCGCTTTTTACGCCTACACCACCGCGACGCAGGCCTGCCCTCTTCCTTCCAAATCCTCGACAGCGGTGACCAGCTTTCCCTGATCAAACGCCTGCTCAAAAGCCTCAACATCGCCGAAGAAATCATCGCGCCGCGTTCGCTGCAAGGCTTTATCAACGCGCAAAAAGAATCCGGCTTGCGCGCTTCCGTCTTGAGCGCGCCCGATCCGCACACACGCCGCATGATTGAGTGCTACGCCGAATACGACAAAATCTGCCAACGCGAAGGCGTGGTCGATTTTGCCGAACTCATGCTCCGCAGCTACGAAATGCTGCAAAACAACGAAATCCTGCGCCAACACTACCAAAACCGCTTCAACCACATTCTGGTCGACGAGTTTCAAGACACCAACAAGCTGCAATACACCTGGCTGAAACTGATTGCCGGCAACAATGCCGCCGTCTTTGCCGTCGGCGACGACGACCAAAGCATTTACCGATTCCGCGGCGCAAACGTCGGCAACATGACCGCGCTGATGGAAGAATTCCACATCGACGCGCCCGTCAAACTCGAACAAAACTACCGCTCCGTCGGCAACATCCTCGCCGCCGCCAACGCTGTTATCGAAAACAACGACGAACGCCTCGGCAAAAACCTGCGCACCGACGCCGAAGCAGGCGACAAAATCCGCTACTACTCCGTCTTTACCGATCTCGAAGAAGCCCAATTCATCGTGGATGAAACCAAAGCCCTCGAACGCGAAGGCTGGGATTTGGACGAAATCGCCGTCCTCTACCGCAGCAACGCCCAATCCCGCGTTATCGAACAAAGCCTGTTCCGCAGCGGCATACCCTACAAAATCTACGGCGGCCTGCGCTTTTACGAACGCCAAGAAATCAAACACGCCCTCGCCTACCTGCGTCTCGCCGTCAATCCCGACGACGACAACGCCCTCTTGCGCGTGATTAACTTCCCACCGCGCGGCATCGGCGCACGCACCATCGAAAACCTTCAGACGGCCTCAAATGAACAAGGCATCACCCTCTGGCAGGCAGCCTGCAACGCCGGCGCAAAAGCCACCAAAGTCGCCGCCTTCGTCCGCCTCATTGAAGCCCTGCGCAACCAAGTCGGACAAATGCCTCTGCCCGAAATCATCGTCGGTATCCTCAAAGACAGCGGCCTAACCGAACACTACCGAACCCAAAAAGGCGACAACCAAGACCGCCTCGACAACCTCGACGAACTCGTCAACGCCGCCATCGAGTTCAAACCCGAAGACAGCAACTTTGAAACCCTGCCTGAAAACATTTCAGACGACTCCGCCTTCCCTATCCTCGCCTTCCTAAGCAACGCCGCCCTCGAATCCGGCGAAAACCAAGCAGGCGCAGGCGAAAAAGCCGTCCAACTCATGACCGTCCACGCCTCCAAAGGCTTGGAATTCAACGCCGTCTTCCTCACCGGCATGGAAGAAGGCCGCTTCCCCAGCGAAATGAGCCTTGCCGAACGCGGCGGCCTCGAAGAAGAACGCCGCCTCATGTACGTCGCCATCACCCGCGCCCGCAAACGCCTCTACATCACCATGGCACAGCAACGCATGCTGCACGGACAAACCCAATTCGGCATCGTCTCCCGCTTCGTCGAAGAGATCCCGCCCGAAGTATTGCACTACCTGTCGGTCAAAAAACCTGCCTTCGACAGCTACGGCAACACGCGCCAAACCACCGTACAACGGGACAAAATCATCGACGACTACAAACAGCCGCAAACCTACGCAGGCTTCCGCATCGGCCAAAACGTCCGCCATGCCAAATTCGGCACCGGCGTCATCATCGATGCCGTAGACAAAGGCGAATCCGCCCGACTGACCATTAACTTCGGCAAACAGGGCGTGAAAGAGTTGGACACCAAGTTTGCGAAATTGGAAGAGATGTGAAAGGGAGATGGCAGAGGTCGTCTGAAAAACGAGGGCAACAGCTTTGCCCAAAATTTCGCCGTCATTCCCGCCCAGACGGGAATGACAGACGGTAAAAGTCGGGTATGAATACCCACCCACCTGTTATAACTGAAATCAATAAGGAAGAACATTATGCCCCAAATTTTTAAAGATTTTGACTTGTCCTCCGTTTGGGAATTTAATAGTTGGGCGGATAAGGACTACAAAGAAGCCCCATTTACCCCTGAGATTTTAGCCGCTGTAGAAAGTGAGCTAGGCTATAAATTGCCGCAAAGTTTTATTGCATTGATGGCAGTACAAAACGGCGGGATATTTGTCAAAAACTGCTTTCCGACCACTCAGAGAAATTCGTGGGCGGAAGATCATGTGCAAATTTGCGAGGTATCAGGAATCGGTTTTGAAAAAGAAGGGAGCCTCTGCGGCAAGATGGGGCAAAAACTTTGGCTGGAAGAATGGGAATATCCGCCTATCGGCGTGTATTTTGCTAACGACCCATCTGCAGGACATGCCATGTTTGCCTTGGACTACCGAGAGTGTGGAAAAGACGGAGAGCCGAAAGTGGTGCTTGTCGAACAAGAATGGGATTTTGAAATAGTCGAACTTGCCCCCGATTTTGAAACCTTTATCCGCAGCTTGCGGCATGAAGATGAGTTTTTAGATAACTAATAAAAAGTAGGCCGTCTGAAAATTTTTCAGACGGCCTTTTAACATCTACCTACTAAGCCGAAAAAGCCTTATATGCCATTGAAACGATAATCAGCAAAACCGTTACAACCAAAACCTTACGAATAACTTCCCCGTTTGAATTAATAGCATGGAGGCTGCCAAAATGGTTGCCCAACAAATTTGCCAAAATCATCGGGATTCCGATTAGGAACGCCATTTTCCCTGCTATCAAGAAGGCAACAAATGCCCCGATGTTAGAAGCAAAATTGAAAATCTTGGAAGTAGCTGAAGCCTGCAACAACGACAATTTGTTAATGACAAACAAAGCAATGATGAAAATACTACCTGTACCCGGGCCAAAAAAACCGTCATAAAAACCAACAATCAGACAAGTTAAAAATACGGCGATAACGGATTTTTTTATCTCGCCACGCTCGTCTTCTTTTTTCAGCAAAACACCTTTAAACAAAGTTGCCAGCAAGCCTATGGGCAAAAACGCAAGAATAATGTAATTGATGGTTTCCACCGGAAGAATCAAAATGACTTTTGCACCGACAAATGCCCCAATTAAAGCCGCAACAATGCCAACCGGCACAATATGCCATACGATCGAACTGCTCTTCATAAAATTTTTAATCGCAGCCACCGTACCGATGGTACTCACCAATTTTTCCTGTGCCAACGCGACCTGAGGCGATAAACCTACCATCAAAAATGCGGGAATCAAAATCAGCCCTGCTCCGCCCGCAATAGCATCGACATAGCCCGCAATCAAAGACGCGGCAACCAGCAGGAAAAGGCCGATATAAAAATAATCGGCAATAATACTGCCGGGAATAAATAATTGTTCCATGGATTGTTTCCTCTTGATTAAATTTTTTGTTATTAAAAGTTATTAACTGCTCAATACATCGCCCTTCTTCGTCAAAACATATTGATAAACTTCTTCTACCGTAGCCTCGTCATAGCTTTTGCCAAAGCGTTTTTTGTAGCCCAGTTCGTATAGTTTTACATGATGCCCTTCCGGGATTTCAACGCCCACATTTTCCAAACACGATTTGGCGCAATGCAGATGACAGCCGTCAATAACCAACATCGGCCGTCCGGACTGCGCTTTGCGCACCAACGGTGCGACTTTGCCGCCCACGCCGGAAATGCACGACATTTCAAATTCTCCGGCATGGTCGAGCGCCACGGCTGTGTTGTTGGCCAGCTGCGCCACATCGGAACATCCGGAACAAGAATAAATTAAGGGAAGCTCATTGCGGTTAGGCATTTTCTATTTCCTTCGGTAGCGGTTTTTATCTTTATGTGTCCGCCCATGATCAGTCTGTCGGGTGCATCATGCGCGGTATGCGGATATTCGGGTTGCACCCGTTTTCTTTTTTCAGACGGCCTACGGCGTATCCATTTACATATTAAAAGCCATCATAACTCAATACGATTAGACATTCCAGAACAAAGCAGATGCTACCTTCTAAAAAAATAAAGGCCGTCTGAAAACAGATAACGCTGCTTTTTCAGACGGCCTTTTTATTTGAAGTTAATGATTAGGCTTTGTGTTCGCCATCATTCTCTGCTTTGGGCGGAACGGGGGCAAACCAGCCGACCAAAAGTAGCAACAGGCCGACGATGATGAAGGAGACGATGCGCGCGATACCGCCACTGTTGGAAAGCTCGATCAGGAAGAGTTTGACGACTACGATGCCCATCAGTGTCGCGCCGGTCATCCAGTAGGAACGCTGTTTGCGGCGGTTGCCGAGTACCATCAAGATGATGGCGGTTACTGCCCAAACGACGGAGAGGCTGGCTTGCAGGCCGAAGGATTGGAGCATGATGTCGAGACGCCAAGTGATGCCGTCGTAGAAATGCCATACGCGCATCACGCCTGCACTGATCAGCATAAATGCCAAGGCGGCGACTGTAGTTGCCGTGGTACGGCGAAGGTCGGGCGGCAAGGCTTCGGGCAGAGATTTCAGGGCAAACCAAAGCATGCCGGCGCTGGCGAGTTCCACCGGATTGAGCACGGGAATATACGGCAACGGCGAAGGTTGGAACGGCGTGGAGAAGTTGGTCCACAGCATCCAACAGGCGGCGGCAAGGACGCACAACGGCATAGCAAAATGTTGATAAATGGTTTGATGCCGTCTGAAAAATTCGCGTTGGCGCTGCGTATGGAAAACAATCCACATCGCCAAAGGTACAACCAGCCATGAAAGCTGCGCCCAAACGCCGGAGAGAAGGCCGCCGACATACAGCGCCGTCCAAAGCGTCCAAAGTACGCCGAGTATCGTGATATTGAGTTTGTGTAACCAAATCAGATCATGGCGCGGATAGTTGTTCAGAATGATGAAGTTCAACACGGTGGCTGCGGCAAGCGGCAAGGCTGCGGCGGCTGTCCATGCGTGTTCGGTATGGTAAAAGACAAAATGCAGGGCAAACACAGGCAGGAATGCCAAGTTTGCCTGCAGCAGCTCTTCCCATTTCAAACGTTTGGCAAACAGCAGCAGGCCGGCAAATATCGGCCACATCCACAACTCGATAAACAGGGTTTCCTCGCCTGTCCATTGCATATAAAGGGCGTAGCTACCTGTCGCCAACGCAGTAAGCAGGATGATCCAGCCTGAAACCTGCGCAAAGTAAACCTCGTTTCCTTCCGGCTTTTCGCTTGCAACCTGCACGCGTGGATATTGCAGCGCGTAGGCAGCCGCAAACAGCAAAGGCGTAGCGGCAATAAGGTACAGATGGCTCAGGAAGCCTTGGGATTCATAAATAATACCGGCTTGCAGCAACAGGGCGAACAATACATTGCCCAAGGCAAATGTGATAAACACATTAGGCTCATGTTTGCGTCGGCAGAATGCCCACGCCGCCGCCAAAGCGGAAAGAGCGACAATGCTGCCTTGGTCGGCCAAGAAGAGCAAAGGCAAAATAGAGATGTACAGCAAGGCGGTAGACAAGACGGCCGTCTGAACGGATTTTTCCCATTGCGCCGAACCTTCGCGACGCGAGAAATACCACAGCAAATAAATCGCCGCTCCGCCAAGCAACACCACAACCGTTGTAAACCACTGCCCTTCCAGAACGGTATCCGTGCCGAAGCCCTGATAATTGCCCAACTGAATCAGTGCCGCCAAGAGATAAACCATCAGCGCACCCAAACGGATATGCGGACGCTGTTGGCGCAGACCGAAGAAATAAACCAGTGCGGATTCGGCACTCCACAAAATGACCGTATTGCTCGGTTCAAAATAAAGCGGAACGGCAATCGTGAGGAACAATACCGCCAACGCAAAAAACGCCTGACGCAAAATATACAAACCCTGCTGACGTTTCAGCAGCAGCGCGGCCAGTCCGTAAACAGCGGCAAAACCCAATGCGGAAAGTGCATCCGCAGACGGCCAATGCTCCACCATGCGGTATTGCAGGCCGAATGCTGCCGCCATTGTGCCAAACAATAAAGTATGGTCGAGGACATGAACGCGCAGGCCGTGTGTATAAATACTCTTGCCGATTTCTTCCAAAGTCGCATTGTCGGCAATCGGCGTAACGCTGTCTTCGCTGTTTTCCGTCAGCTTACGGCGTGCAAACAGATAAGCGATAAAGGTATAGAGCAGCCAGTGGTAAATCAGGAAAGGCTCGGTAGTGGCGAAATGTTGCGGCGTATAACTGCGCATGCCCCACAGCGCGGCAATCGCAAAAGTAGCGGCAAAACCCGTCAGGTTCAGCGGACGCCATGCCTTAAACCAAGCAATCGCGGCCACACCGGCATTGAGCAGGGCAAGATAAGAGAATAGCACCAAATAATTGCCGCTGCCGTCTGAAGTCAGCAAAGGCGCGGCCATACCGCCGATTAAAGCAACCTGCGCCATAATCTGCGCATTCTGCCTTACCGCCAGCCACGCCATCAGCACAACCATCGCCACCATCAGCCCGAACACGACCGACACAGGCAGCAGCGGATGCAGTTTCAACGCCGCCAACGCCGTCAAATACATCACCGCCACGCCGAAACCCTGCAACACCAAGCCATATTCACGCTTACGGCTTTGCAGCTTCCAGCCACCGACCACCGCCGCCAACCCCGCGCCAGCCACAGTCAAATAACGCAGCTCCACCGGTACATGAACCCGCTCCGAGGCATAGCGCAAGAGGAACGCCAAGCCGAGGAACAGCACCACAATACCGGTTTTCAACAGCGGATTACCGCGCAAGAACCAAGCAACAATCGGATTGTCGGAAAACTTATACTCTCCGCCTTCCGCCTGATTTTTATGAATAACGAATTGACGCGATGGCACTTCTTCGCTTTCAGACGGCATCGAAGCAACAACAGTTTTTTCCTTAGACTGCTCTTCTTGTTCAGCAGCAACCGCTTCAATAACTTCCGATTCCACAACAGGCTCAGGCGAAGCAGAAGCCTTGGCAGGAACAGGATCAATAGGTATAGAAAAAGAAGGAGCAAACGCCTCTTCAATTTTCTGCTTAACAGGCGCAGCTTCCGCCTCAACCCGAACATGAAGCGGCTCAGAGGCCGTCTGAACATCTGCAGCAGGCCGCGCCTCAAGCCCCTGCCCTACCTTCGCCTCATCACGGACAGCCTCATGCTCCAACACCGACAAACGCTGTTTCAGCAGCTCGATTTCCTGCTCCAGCTTTTGCATCCTGTCGCCTGCCGTAGCAGATTCAGCCAAACGCTCTTCTTGACGTTGTTTGGCGATTGACCAAGCAACCAGCCAAAACAACGACCCAATAATGACGCCGGTGAACATTTCATCAGCAAAATAGCCGATAATAATAGGAATAAGCAGGCCGAAAAACTGCATAAAACACCTGTTTGATAACAATAAGAATATGCCGATTGTAACACTGGCAACATTATTCATGAAAAAAAGAGATAAAAGGCCGAGAATAAAAGCATACGGTGAATAGAATATAAAGAATCGGCATAGAAAAAGGCCGTCTGAAAATAGTGTGGGGTTAAACCCACATTTTCAGACGGCCTCTACCTATTTCAACAACCCAACGCAAATCATGAAAAGAAACGCATTGGGTCTTGTTTCAAACTACGGCTTAACTTCCCGACAATACTGCCGCACCTGCTTTCGCGACGCTTTCGTCTTCATCGACCGAGCCGCCGCTCACACCGACACTGCCGACGATAACACCGTTTTTATCCACCAACAGCACACCGCCGGGAAAAATCACCAAACCGTCGTTGGTCACCTCAATACCGTAAAGCTCGCCACCCGGCTGCGAAGCCTTGCCCAAATCGCGAGTGGACATATTGAAATAGCGTGCCGTTTTCGCCTTTTTCTGCGCAATATCGATGCTGCCGATAAACGCGTCGTCCATACGCGTAAACGCCTTCAAATTACCGCCCGCGTCCATGACCGCGATATTCATCGGCACCTTGATTTCACGCGCCTTTTTCATCGAAGCCTGCACCACCGCCTGCGCCTGAGCCGTCGTCAAATCGCCCGGCAGCGTTTTGGTCAAACCCGCCGAAAACGCCGGCGCACCCAATGCCAAAGTACACAACAATGCAACTGATTTTATGCCACGCATAACTGTCTCCTTGTATTGAATCAATGAAAGGTACTGCACTTTTGATTGTATGCCTGTCGGCGGGAAGAATAAAGGTCGTCTGAAAACCATAAGATAGGTTTTCAGACGACCCTGGATGGGTTTCGTAGTTCAATTACCATGTGTTGTACTCAAAAGTTCATATAGCCCACAGGCAGGATGTAATCCGCAGTTTTTTCTACTGCTCACTAAAAATCAGATAAACACCTCTGTACTATCAAATCTGGTTTCTCATATGAATCAAAATTATAAAATATACTGGCATCTGCATCTCCCGAGTCTGATGCATATTTAATAACCCCCCATAAATCTTGCTCTGCGGACATTGTTTTATCTACTAAAACATATTTATATTGTGTATCCATATAAATAATCTTTTTATTTTTACTCTCCGCTGAAAGATTGCACACTTCATTAGAATAAAAATCTAATTCTTTAGCCAGAATATATGCCTTTTTAGGTAAAATTTTATTATTAAAATATACATTATTAAATTTATATGAAAATACTAAACACGCTACTGTAGGTATAATAAAAATGGAATATTTAATATATACAGGCCAGCCATCTTTGCCATTTTCCTTAATTATATCAATAATTTGAAGTAGATAATATAAAATCATTAATATCATTAAAAGCATGGAAAATGGGTAAACCTTTTTAAAAAATAATATTCCTGCTAGAAAAGATCTTGAAAATGGCAACAAAGAAGCATCTACAGAGAAAATTTTATTTAGCATTTCAGACGATTGCACCATACATATCATTAACAACCCAGTTACAGATAGCGTAATGACGAGTTTGGTTAAAAATAATTCTACAATGGGAGAAAAAATTTTTTCTAAAGAACTTACAAGAAATAAAATAGAAAAAAATATACCAAATAAAAATAATGATTCAGGAGAAAGATTAAAAGATTTTAGAAAACTATCATTGGTATCTTTCGACCATCCCCAATAAATCATTAGACAACTCAAACCAGCAAAAGCCCCTCGTACAATCTCAATCCATTCAAATTTGTTTTCTTGATTGTTGTTACTCATTTCTTATGTTCTTTCTATAACTCATTAGGATTTGATAAATTTATTCTAATTAGATCAAGATTCTTAAGCTTTTTATCTTTATGTCCTAGGTCTTTACGGATAGCACGATATACATTATCGATTTTATCCAACGTATTCTCACTAGAGTTTTTTCTGAATTCAATCCATGTTTGAATAACTTCATCGGAAGCCCATAAGATAAACCCTCGATTTAGCTTTTCAAATTTAGCTTGCAGATCAACATCTGACAAAATATCAATCTCTTGGTCATTTTTAATTGATCTTTGAAATTTTTCAATAATATCAAAAAATAAAGAATAAGTTTCTATTTTGCTATTTCTATGACTTTCTGCAATATCTCTTGACTTGGATTGCCACTGAGTCCACATTACACCAATCAAACCAATAATTGCTGTAATGATTGGAATTGCAACAGTGTTATTTTTCTTTACCCAAATCGATGCTTGAGACAGAAAAAATAAAATTATTAAAATCAAAAATAAAATTATTGATAAACTAAGAATAAAATAAACTGATTTTTTCAACATAGATATTCCTTGACTCATTGTTTATCTCAATGCGCCTCTTCCCAATTCATACCCACGCCCACTTCTGCCACCAGCGGCACGTTCAACATCCCTTCATCCACTTTCGCCATAATCTGCGGCAGTTTTTCTTTCACTAAATCCAGTTCGGCTTCGGGTACTTCCAGCACCAGTTCGTCATGCACCTGCATGATCAGTTTGCTCTTCAGGTCATCTGAAACCAACCAACGGGATACATCTATCATAGCGCGTTTGATGAGGTCGGACGCGGTGCCCTGCATGGGGGCGTTGATGGCGGCACGTTCGGCTCCGGCGCGGGCGTTGGCGTTTTTGTTGTGGATGTCGGGCAGGTAAAGGCGGCGGCCGAACAGGGTTTCGACGAAGCCTTGCGCGGCAGCTTGTTCTTTGGTGCGCTGCATATATTCGGCGACGCCGGGATAGCGGGCGAAGTAGCGGTCGATAAAGTTTTTGGCGGAGATGTTGTCGATGCCTAATGATTTGGCAAGGCCGTATTGGCCCATGCCGTAAATCAGGCCGAAGTTGATGGTTTTGGCGTAACGGCGTTGTTCGGACGAGACGTTTTCGGGGGCGATGCCGAACACTTCGGCGGCGGTGCGGCGGTGTACGTCTTCGCCGTTTTGGAACGCGGCGATGAGGGTTTTGTCGCCGGAAAGGTGCGCCATGATGCGCAGCTCGATTTGGGAGTAGTCGGCGGAAACGATGACGCTGCCTTGCGGTGCGGTGAAGGCGCGGCGTATGCGGCGGCCTTCGGCGGTGCGGATGGGGATGTTTTGCAGGTTGGGGTTGTTGCTGGCAAGGCGGCCGGTAATGGCGACGGCTTGGGCGTAGGTGGTATGCACGCGGCCGTCTTTTGGGGAAATCATTTCGGGCAGTTTGTCGGTGTAAGTGGATTTGAGTTTCGCCAGGCTGCGGTTTTGCAGGATGATTTTGGGCAGGGGGTAGTCGGGCGCGAGCTGTTCGAGCACGGCTTCGTTGGTGGAAATGCCGCCTTTGGCGGTTTTTTTCAGGCCTTTGGTGGGGATGCCCATTTTGTCGAACAGGATTTCTTGCAGCTGTTTGGGCGAGTTGAGGTTGAACGGCTGGCCTGCGGCGGCGTAGGCTTCTTGTTCGAGCTTCATCAGCTCGGCGCCGAGTTCCGCGCTTTGGCGGGCGAGTTCGGCGCGGTCGATTTGTACGCCGTTGCGTTCCATTTCAAACAATACCTGCGCGACAGGCAGTTCCATTTTTTCATACATTTCAAGCTGCTTGGCGTCCATTTGCGCGCGCAGGTGCGCTTCGAGGCGCAGGGCGAAATCGGCGTCTTGGGCGGCGTATTCGGTCGCCTGCTCAATGGCGACGTCGGCAAAACCGATTTGCTTCGCGCCTTTGCCGCACAGCGATTCGTAGGTAATGGTTTCCAAGCCGAGCCAGCGTTCGGACAATTCGTCCAAGCCGTGTCCGAGATGGCTCTCGATGATGTAGGAAGCGAGCATAGAATCGCCGGCAATGCCGTTCAGGGCGATGCCGTAGTTGGCGAAAACGTGTTGGTCGTATTTGAGGTTTTGCCCGATTTTTTTCAGGGCGGGGTTTTCCAAATGCGGTTTCAGACGGCCTAATACGTCTTGCAAATCAAGCTGTTCGGGTGCGGCAGTCAGGCTGTGTCCTACGGGGATGTAAACCGCTTCGCCTGCTTGGAACGCAATACTGATACCGACCAGCGCGGCGTTCATCGCGTCTAATGACGTGGTTTCTGTATCGATGCCGATTTTTTCCGCCTGAGCCAGTTTGTCCAACAAAGCGGCAAACTGCGCTTCGGTGGTAACGGCTTGATAATCCAGTTTTTCAGGGGCTGGGGCAAGTTCGGGTTGTTTTTCCGGCTGTGTTTCCATCGCCAATACGGCTTGTTCGCCGATATGCTCGCTACCGAACAAATCAGTGTTTTGCGCTTCGTGCATACGGCTCTCCGCCTCTTTCAACCAAGTGCGGAAGCCCCAGCGTTTGAAATCGACAACCAGCTGCGCCCATTTAGGCGTAGTGCGGCGCAGGCTTTCAAGGCCGTCTGAAAGCTCGGTGTGCAAATCCACATCGGTTTTAATCGTTACCAAGTCATATGACAGCGGCAGTTGGGGCAGCGCGGCTTGCAGGTTTTCACCAACCTTGCCCTTGATTTCCGCAGCGTGTTCCATCACACCAGCCAGCGAGCCGTAGGCTTCCAGCCACTTCACCGCGGTTTTCGGGCCGCACTTCTCCACGCCCGGCACGTTGTCCACCTTGTCGCCCATCAGCGCGAGATAATCGCGGATTTGGTCGGGGCGCACGCCGAATTTCTCCTTCACGCCTTCAATGTCCAGCGTCTCGCCGCTCATCGTGTTCACCAGCGTTACGCGCTCGTTCACCAACTGCGCCATGTCCTTATCGCCGGTAGATACCACCACGTTCCACCCTGCTTCGCTAGCCATCTTAGCCAAAGTGCCGATAACGTCGTCCGCTTCCACCTGCGGAATCACCAATACCGGCCAGCCCATCAGGCGCACCAAATCCGGCAAGGCTTCCGCCTGCGGGCGCAAATCGTCCGGCATCGGCGGACGCGTCGCCTTATAGTCGGGAAACATCTCGTGGCGGAAATTCTTACCCTTAGCATCAAACACCACCGCGCAATAGTCGTGCACATAATCCGCACGCAGCCGGCGCAGCATATTCAACACGCCATACATCGCCCCAGTCGGCGCACCGTCGGGCGCGGACAAATTCTGCCCCATAGCATGATAGGCGCGGTAAAGATAAGAAGAGCCGTCAACGAGAAGGAGTGTGGGTTTGTTGGACATGGGGAACCTGCTGTGTGTATGAAAATAATGTACGGATTATAAAGGAAAAGGCCGTCTGAAAACCGAAAATCAAGTTTCAGACGGCCTGATGTTTACATAAATATACGGTTTTAAGTATTGCGCCTCAGAACCCCATCTTGTATATTTGTATTCAAATGAATACAAACCAAAGCAAACGAATATGAATGCAACGAACCGTATCCCAATTAGTGTGCGCATCACTCAGGAAGATGCTGATTTTATTGCCGAACTAAAAATCGAAGGTGCGAATACGCCGTCTGAAAAAATCCGCGAATTGCTCAAGCTGGCGCGCTTGGCGCATACGCAGACACGCGATTACGGCTCTGCACTGACGGCGCAGGAGCAGTTTTTCCAAGCGGCAAAACACGAAATCTTGCACGCTGAAAAACAGGCTGGAGTGCATTCGCATATCGTGGCGAGGTTGTTTGAACAACTGCCCGATTTAGGCGCAACGCTCGCCGCCGACTTGCCCGAAGAAGCCGATCTCGACGATTTGAAAAAATACGAACGCGAACTGATGTGGCGCATCGTCCGCCTGACTGACAGCATCTTGCAACTCGCCGTAACAGGCAAAGGTGCGGCATACGACGACAGCGTTCTGCAACAGCTTGAAAACACTTTGAGGCTGGCGAAGATCGTACAACAGGCAAATGAAGTTTAAGGCCGTCTGAACAACGCCCCTTCCCCCATTCCTAAATACCAATGCTCAACATCGAAGACAGAAGCGACAAGATGGAAAAATGGATAGCAGAAGCATACGAATTATTTGCACCTTACAGCGTGCGCTTCCCGCTGAATATCTGCACTTGCAATAGCTGTTCTCCCGAGGATTTCCAACAGACGTTGTTAGAATATCCGTTACGCGAGATTCCTGTCGATATGTTGCAGGCGTATTTGGGCAGCGTACCTTTAGACGACGCAGCCGCAACGGCTTTAGACATGAAACATTTTCTGCCGCGTATTTTGCAGGCTTTGGTCAACGACGAAGACGTCCGACCGCTTGATGAAACGTTGCTCGATAAGTTGCGTTGTGATTTACCTGAATGCTGGACAGAAGAAGAAATCGATTGGCTAAAACGTTTCGCCGCCGCTTGGTTTGACTCGCAACTGACTGCACCCCGCCACGAAGGCTGCTTGGTCGTTTGGCTGAATATGTTTCAATTCGCCGGATTGGATGTTGTCGACAAACTGCTGGCAATTTGGACGAAGCAGGCGGATAAAACGGCAGCTTTACGCGAATTTGTCGACTTGTATTTAGAAATTCCGTATGGAGGCAACGAGCCGGATTGGTACAAAGTCTGCTATCTGCCCGAGCATTGTCCGAATAGAACGCAATTCGCCGCCCGACTGTCGGCTTGGTTTACCCACCCAAATACCCGCGCCACATTCAGACGAGCTTTAGAACAAGCCCTATTGGAAGGCAAAGAAGACGAAAACGAAACATTGTCATGGGAGCAATGTTACAACTGGTTGGCACAATCGGATGCTGGCTAAATACAAAATTTCTCATGATTTCATAAAGAAAGGAAAATCCAAATGAGCGAAACCCTATCCCGCCGAGTAGGCCGTCTGGTAAGCGGCGGTTTTCATGCCCTGATTGATGCGGCGGAAAACCTTGCGCCTGAAGCGGTCATGAACGAAAGCATCCGCGAAATCGAGCGTGCAGTAGATGAAGTGCGTGCTGAGTTAGGCAAAGTGTTGGCGCAGAAACACCTTGCCGCCAAGAAAATGGCCGATGAAAGCAACCGCCACGAAGCCATCGATGCCAATCTGCAAGCCGCCGTAGATGCCGGTCGCGATGATCTTGCCGAAGCAGGTATCGCCGAGCAGATGGACATCGAAGCGCGTCTGCCCATCTTGGAAAACACCATTGCCGATTGTGCCGCACAAGAAAAAGAGCTCGAAGGCTTTATCGCCGCCCTGCAGGCGAAAAAACGCGAGATGCAGCAGCAGTTGCAAGACTGGCGTACTGCACAGCAAAGCATGGGGACAGGCAAAACAGCCGGCGGCAACGGTAGCGACCTCAACCGCATTGCCCGTGATGCCGAAAAAAGCGGCAATGCTTTCGACCGTGTGATGGGTCGCCAAAACTCGGTACACAGCAGCACCGATGCGGCGCAGTTGGCCAAGCTGAAAGAACTGGAAGACTTAAGCCGCAACAACCGCATTGCCGAAAGATTGGCGGCATTGAAAGCGAAATCATAAGCCATATTGAGAAAATCGCAGTTTCAGACGGCCTCTACCTTCACGGGGCCGTCTGAAAAAAAGAAAACCATACACACCTCAATAACAAAAAGATGCCGGATTGGGAAAAATCCTGTCAGTTACGACAAATTAATAAAAATACCCATATCCAATCGGCTTAACTTTAAAATAAAATATATGCCGTCTGAAAATTAAAAAGAATAAGGAAATGCAATATGTGGAATTTAATCAACGCCCCCGAAACTGAAATCTTCGGCATTGCCATTGCGCTGATGGTTTTGCTCGGTGTGTTGGAAGTCATTTCCATGCTGGCAGGCGGTATCAGCGATTGGTTGGACAACCTGTTGCCCGACAGTCTGACCGAAACCGCGCACGCCGAAGTCGGATTGGATGTGGCGGATGCAGGCATATTCGTGCGTTTCCTGAGCTGGCTGTATGTCGGACGTATCCCGGTGTTGATGCTGATGGTGGTGTTTCTTGCCGTATACGGACTGACGGGTTATCTGTTTCAGACGGCCTTTGCCACTGTATTCGGCAGTTATCTGAATGGCACGCTGGCAGCAGTCATCGTTTGGTTTATTTCCCTACCCTTGGTACGAGTAACGGCTAGCGGTTTGTACAAAATTATGCCGAAAGATGAAACCACTGCCGTTTCGCAGGAAAGTTTGATCGGACGCGTCGGCACGGTGGTATTGGGTGAAGCTCGGGTAGGCAACGCGGCGCAGGTGCGCGTGAAAGATGCTTACGGCCAACAGCATTATGTGATGGTAGAACCTGACTCTGATGATGTATTGAAACAAGGTGATGCGGTATTGCTGGTGTCGTTGGACGGAAATACATTTAAAGCGATTTTGAATCCGAGCGGAAGCTTGGTGGATTAAGGCCGTCTGAAACTGCTGATTTATCGATACGGGAAAAATAGATACTTCACCGCCCTATCCTCATTATCTAGAAATTTGAAATAACAATTAGACCCCCCTATTATTTCAACCCATATTTTTAACCCTTTCAGACGGCCTCTTTCTCTCAAAGCCTTCTGAATCCACCGCCCCCAAAGGCATATTAACAAGAAGAAAGGAAAAACCATGAATTTGGTCTCCATCGGCACCATCGCCGGCGTCATACTCGTCGCGCTGTTTGTACTCGGCCTCATCCTGACCCGTCTGTATCGCCGCGCCAGCAAAGAAGTCTCATTTGTCCGCACCGGTTTTGGTGGTGAAAAAGTCATCATGAACGGCGGTGCGATGGTGCTGCCCGTGTTACACGAAATCATCCCCGTCAACATGAATACACTGCGCCTTGAAGTGCGCCGCGCTGCCCAACAAGCGCTGATTACCCGCGACCGTATGCGCGTTGACGTGATGGCTGAATTTTACGTCCGCGTTAAACCCAGCGCCGAGAGCATTGCGACCGCCGCACAAACACTGGGTATGAAAACCATGTCTCCCGATGAGTTGAAAGACCTCGTCGAAGGTAAATTTGTTGACGCCCTACGCGCCGTTGCCGCCGAAATGGCGATGGAAGAACTGCATGAAAAACGTGTTGATTTCGTTCAGAAAGTACAACAAGTCGTGAGTGAAGACTTGTTCAAAAACGGTCTCGAACTCGAAACCGTTTCCCTGACCGGCCTCGACCAAACCAGCTTCGAATTTTTCAACCCGCAAAACGCCTTTGACGCGGAAGGTTTGACCAAACTGACCGAAACCATCGAAGGCCGCCGCAAAAAACGTAACGAAATCGAACAAGACACCGATTTGGCAATCAAAACCAAAAACCTCGAAGCCGAGCAGCAACGCCTGAAAATCTCGCGCGAAGAAGAATACGCCAAACTCGAACAAGAGCGTGAGATTGCCGTCCGCCGTGCCGAACAAGAGGCCAGCATTGCCGAACAAGAATCTCAGAAAAAACGTGAAGCGGAAGAAGCCAAAATTGCGGCTGAACGCGAAGTGGATTTGAAACGCATTGCCGCCGAACGCGACATTAAAAACGAAGACATTAGAAAAGCCCAAGCCGTTGAGCAGGCCGAGGTTGAACGCCGCAAAGCCATCGAATTGGCCGAGCAAGACCGCGCCATCGCCGTTGCCGAAAAATCGCGTGCTGAATCCGAAGCCAAAGCCGAAGCCGACAAAGCCCGCGCCGCCGCCGTTCGCGAAGAAGAGAGCGTGATTACCGTACGCGAAACCGAACGCGCCGAGCGTGCCAAAGCGGTTGAATTGATTGCCGCAGAAGAAGCCGCGCAAAAAGATGCGATTTCGCTCACTGTTGCTGCCGAAGCCGAAAAACAAGCCGCACAAGACCGCGCAGAAGCCGTGCGTATTGCCGCCGAAGCCGAAGCCGAAAAACACCGCCTGCAAGCCAAAGGTGAGGCAGATGCCAAAATTCTGTTGGCGCAAGCGCAAGAGCAACAATACAAGGTTGATGCAGAAGGTACCCGCGCTGTAAACGAGGCTGCCAACGTCCTGAGCGTTGAACAGGTTGAAATGCAAGTCCGCCTTGCCCTCTTAAAACACCTGCCGGACATCATCCGCGAATCCGTCCGCCCGATGGAAAAAATCGAAGACATCAAAATCTTGCAAGTCAATGGTCTGGGTGGCTTTGCCGGTGGTGCAAACGGTGCGGAAGGTGTTTCAGACGGCCAAACCACACAAGCCAGCCTTGCCGATCAAATGGTCAACAGCGCCCTGCGCTACCGCAGCCAAGCTCCGTTGGTTGACGGTCTATTGAAAGAGTTGGGACTGAATGGTGGCGACATCAACGGTCTGACCCAAGGACTGGATAAAACCATCGACCAATCATAAATGAATACCGTAATAATGGTTTAAAGGCCGTCTGAAAAGTTTCAGACGGCCTTTTGTTTATACAAGGGCTTCCGCAAATTCTAATATTTTCAATACTGATCAATTCAGATCTGTTGCGGTTGCAATAAATTAGGAATTATCCACCCTGCTTTTTGTGGTTAAAAAAGATTGAGTAGGCTATTCTTAGCCAAATAACAAGACTAACTGCTTTGAAAATGATCCACCAACAATTGAGTCATAAAAACCGGTTCTACCGTTCCGATTTCAAGTTTGCCATCTACTCATCTATCGACATTTCAATACCAAGCTGCTTATCTTCAGGCAAATAAAAAAGCACAACATTTCGTTGTGCTTTTTCTTGATGAACCCACATTACTTGTTTTTTTGCGAACGAAGGTAATCCAAAGTTTTCAGCTGGGCAATGGCTGCTGCCAATGCTTTGTGCGCTTCGGCCAGAGATTTATCATCTTTGGCTGCAGAAACACCTGCCTCGGCTGCTTTTTTAGCTGCTTCAGCACGCGCCTGATCCATTTCGGTACTGCGGACGGCAACGTCTGCCAATACGGTAATCTTATCAGGCTGTACTTCTAAAACGCCACCGGAAACGGCAACCAGCACTTCTTCAGCTTCACCCGGAACAGTCAAACGCAATGCGCCGGGGCGTACCAAACTCATAATCGGCTCGTGTCGTGGATAAATACCAAGCTCACCTTGAACGGTCGGAACCACCACAAAGCTGGCTTCGCCCGAATAGATGTTTTGCTCGCTACTGACCACTTCAACTTGCATGACGCTCATGCCGACCTCCTTAGTTTAAGGTTTTCGCTTTCTCAACTGCTTCTTCGATGCCGCCTACCATGTAGAACGCTTGTTCAGGCAGATGGTCGTATTCGCCATTCAAGATGGCTTTAAAGCCGGCAATGGTATCGCGCAGGGCGACATATTTGCCTGGAGAACCTGTAAACACTTCTGCAACGTGGAACGGTTGAGACAGGAAGCGTTGAATTTTACGGGCACGCATCACAGTCAGTTTGTCTTCGTCAGACAATTCGTCCATACCCAGAATGGCAATAATGTCGCGCAATTCTTTGTATTTTTGCAGAGTAGACTGTACACCGCGCGCTACGTCGTAATGCTCTTGACCCAATACCATCGGATCCAATTGGCGCGAAGTAGAGTCAAGCGGGTCAACTGCCGGGTAAATACCCAAAGATGCAATGTCACGGCTCAATACGACGGTCGCGTCCAAGTGGGCGAAAGTTGTCGCTGGAGACGGGTCAGTCAAGTCATCCGCAGGTACATATACGGCTTGGATGGAAGTGATGGAACCTGTTTGGGTAGAGGTAATACGCTCTTGCAAACGACCCATTTCTTCAGCCAATGTCGGTTGGTAACCCACTGCAGAAGGCATACGGCCCAACAGTGCAGATACTTCGGTACCGGCCAGAGTGTAACGGTAGATGTTGTCGACGAAGAACAATACGTCGCGACCTTTACCGTTTTCGTCTTTTTCGTCACGGAAGTATTCGGCCATAGTCAAACCGGTCAAAGCAACGCGCAGACGGTTGCCTGGAGGTTCGTTCATTTGGCCATACACCATGGCTACTTTATCCAATACGTTGGAATCTTTCATCTCGTGGTAGAAGTCGTTACCTTCACGGGTACGTTCACCCACACCTGCGAACACGGACAGACCGCTGTGCGCTTTGGCGATGTTGTTGATCAATTCCATCATGTTCACGGTTTTGCCCACACCGGCACCACCGAACAGACCTACTTTACCGCCCTTAGCAAACGGACACAGCAAATCGATCACTTTAATACCGGTTTCCAACAATTCGGTAGTTGAAGACAACTCGTCGAATTTCGGAGCAGTTTGGTGAATAGCACGGCTCTTGTCGGTATCGATCGGACCTGCTTCATCAACAGGCGTACCCAATACGTCGACAATACGACCCAATGTACCTTTACCTACCGGTACAGTGATTGGCGCACCAGTATTGCTTACAGACATACCGCGTTTCAGGCCGTCTGAACTACCCATTGCAATAGTACGGACAACGCCGTCACCCAGAAGCTGTTGAACTTCCAGAGTCAGACCGTTCTCGTCCAATTTCAGGGCATCGTAAACATGCGGGATAGCGTCGCGTGGAAATTCCACGTCAACCACCGCACCAATAACTTGTACGATTTTGCCTTGGCTCATTATCGTATCCTAATTTCCTGTTCAGGCTTCAGACGGCATTAAACTGCCGCTGCACCTGCTACAATTTCTGACAATTCTGTGGTAATCGCGGCTTGACGCGATTTGTTGTACACCAAGCGCAATTCTTTAATGGCATTACCTGCGTTATCGGTTGCGGCTTTCATCGCTACCATACGCGCGGCTTGTTCAGATGCCATGTTGTCGCTCAATGCCTGATAAACCACAGACTCTAAATAGCGGCGAACCAAATATTCCAATACAGCGATAGGACTCGGCTCGTAGAGGTATTCCCAAGTAAATGAAGAATGACCTGTTCCGTCGTCAATAACGTTTTCACCGATAGGCAGCAAAACTTCCATACGCGGCTCTTGGCGCATTGTATTGACGAAACGTGAGTAAACCATATGGATACGGTCTAATTCATGCTTCTCATAACGTTGGAAGATTTCGGTCAGAGGGCCGAGCAGCAATTCCATTTTTGGGGTATCACCCAAATTGGTTGCGCTGGCAATAACATTCAAACCGATGCTTTGGCATGCAGCCAAACCTTTACTACCCAGGCACACGACTTCGACTTCGATGCCTTGTTCCTGATACTCTTGAACTTGCGCCAAAAACTTTTTCAGTACGTTTGCGTTCAAGCCACCGCACAAACCTTTATCCGAGGTAATCAAAATGAAACCGGCACGACGCACTTCGCGGTGTGGCTCCAACAATTTGATACCATGATCGGCATTGGTCTGTGCAAGATGGCTCATCACTGTACGCACTTTTTCGGCGTACGGACGCGCTAAGCGCATCCGGTCTTGAGTCTTCCGCATTTTAGAGGTCGACACCATTTGCATCGCTTTAGTGATCTTTTGGGTATTTTGAACACTACGGATTTTGGTGAGAATCTCTTTTCCGACTGCCATTTCAGACTCCTTTCATCTCAATACTTATGCTTGGTAAGCGTAAGAAGATTTGAAAGATTTCATGGCTTCGGTCAATGCTTTTTCGCTTTCGTCAGACATTGCGCCTGATGCATTAATCGCTTCCAGAACCTCAGGATGTTGCGTACGTACGAAACTCAGGAATTCTGCTTCGAAAGCCAAGGCTTTGGATACCGGAACATCTGCGTAAGAACCGTTGTTGATCGCCCACAAAGTCAATGCCATTTCGGCAGTGTTCAATGTGCTGAATTGTTTTTGTTTCATCAATTCAGTAACCACTTCACCGTGTTGCAGCTGTTTGCGTGTTGCTTCGTCCAAATCGGAAGCAAATTGCGAGAACGCCGCCAATTCACGGTACTGTGCCAACGCCAAACGGATACCGCCACCCAGTTTTTTGATGACTTTGGTTTGTGCTGCACCACCTACGCGCGATACGGAAATACCGGCATTGATTGCAGGACGGATACCGGCGTTGAACAAGTCGGTTTCCAAGAAGATTTGGCCGTCTGTAATCGAAATTACGTTGGTTGGTACGAATGCTGATACGTCACCAGCTTGGGTTTCAATAATCGGCAACGCAGTCAGAGAACCGGTTTTGCCTTTTACTTCGCCATTAGTCAGTTTTTCAACTTCGTTTTCGCTGACACGGGCTGCACGTTCCAACAGACGGGAGTGCAGATAGAATACGTCGCCAGGATATGCTTCACGGCCAGGAGGACGACGCAACAGCAAGGAAATTTGACGGTATGCAACGGCTTGTTTAGACAAGTCATCGTATACGATCAACGCATCTTCACCACGGTCACGGAAGAATTCGCCCATGGTACAACCGGAGTAAGGAGCGATGTATTGCAGTGCAGCGGCTTCAGAAGCAGTTGCAGCAACTACGATAGTATGTTCCATCGCGCCATGCTCTTCCAATTTGCGTACTACGTTGGCAATAGAAGATGCTTTTTGACCGATAGCCACATAAATACAGATTACGCCTGTACCTTTTTGGTTAACGATGGCATCCAGTGCCACGGCAGTTTTACCGGTTTGACGGTCACCAATGATCAACTCACGTTGGCCACGACCAACCGGAACCATAGAGTCAATAGCTTTCAGGCCGGTTTGCATTGGTTGGTCAACCGATTTACGCGCAATCACACCTGGTGCAATTTTCTCGATTGGAGCAGTCAATGTTGTATTGATTGGGCCTTTACCATCGATAGGACGACCCAATGCATCAACCACGCGACCAACCAGTTCGCGACCGATCGGCACTTCCAAAATACGGCCGGTACAGGTAACTGTATCGCCTTCTTTAATGTGTTCGTACTCACCCAACACTACGGCACCGACGGAGTCACGCTCCAAGTTCATGGCCAGACCGAAAGTGTTACCGGGGAATTCGAGCATCTCACCTTGCATCGCGTCTGACAAGCCATGAATGCGCACAATACCGTCTGTCACAGAAACAACGGTACCACGGGTACGCACTTCTGCATTGACGGACAGATTTTCGATTTTGGCTTTAATCAAATCGCTAATTTCAGCAGGATTAAGCTGCATGAAAACTCTCCTAATTCGTCATAGTCGCATACAAAGCATTCAGTTTGCCTTGTACGGACAAATCCAAGACCTGATCACCCACTTCTACTTTGATGCCGCCGATTAATTCAGGGGCAACTTTAGCTACCACATCCAATTTGCTGTTGAAGCGTTTTGTCAGGATATCGGTAACATCGGCCAGCTGCTGAGAACTGAGTTCATACGCGCTGTAAATTACTGCCGATTTCGTATTGTTGTGTATCAAGGTCAAATCTTGATATTGGGCATAAATTTCCGGTAATACCAGCAAACGCTTTTGCTCGGCCAAAACGGTAATAAAATTTGCCAATTCGACATTTTTGATACCGACAAGACCTTTGAGCGTTTCTGCTTTTTCGGAAGCTCCCGTTTCCGGCTGCTCGATGAAAGCAATGACTTTCTCATCTTGAACAACCGCTGCGAGTTCTTTCAGTTCGCCCAACCAAGACTCGATTTGGTTTTTTTCCTGAGCCAGACTAAACAATGCTTTCGCATAAGGTCTGGCAATCGTTGCGAACTCTGCCATAAGATTACAGCTCCTGTTTTAAGGCACTGAGCAGATCTGCATGTTTGGAAGCATCGACTTCTTTACGCAGGATAGATTCCGCACCTTTAACAGCCAATGAAGCGACCTGTTCGCGCAACACTTCGCGTGCACGGTTAACTTCTTGCTCTACATCAGCTTTTGCTTGGGCTGCAATGCGTGCTGCTTCATGAGAAGCTTGCTCTTTGGCTTCTTCTACAATTTTTGCAGCACGTTTTTCGGCGTTGGCAACCATTTCGGTTACCTGATTACGCCCTTCGGCCATAAGTTCTGCAACTTTTTTCTCCGCCTGCTCAAAATCGCTCTTACCGCGCTCGGCGGCAGCCAAGCCCTCGGCGATTTTTGCGGCACGCTCATCCAATGCTTTGGCAATCGGAGGCCATACGAATTTCATCGTAAACCAAACCAAGCCAAAGAAAACTAGGATTTGCGCAAATAAGGTTGCATTAATATTCACGTTACTTAACCTTCGTATCTGGGTTAATCAAACAGACGGTAAGCCTGTATCTGAACGGATCGCTCCGTCTTGATTACGCACCACTAAACGGGTTAACGAAGGCGAACAACAGGGCAATAGCCACACCGATCAAGAAAGCCGCGTCGATCAGACCAGCGATCAAGAACAGTTTGGTTTGCAGAGGACCGATCAGCTCAGGTTGGCGAGCAGAAGATTCCAAGTATTTAGAACCAACCATTGCGATACCGATAGAGGCACCCAATGCGCCCAAGGCAACGATCAAACCACATGCGATAGCAATCAAACCCATTTTTAAACTCCTTAAAATAATAAAGGTTAAACTACAAAAAACAAACTACAAAAAAACTACTTGATTAGTGTGCATCATGTGCCTGTCCGATATATACGAACGCCAACGCCATGAAAATAAATGCCTGCAAGGTGATGACCAAAATGTGGAAAATCGCCCAAGCCAAACCGGCAATCAGGTGGAACACAAATAAAATTGGATCCAAAGTTTCGACACTACCGGTTGACGCCCATGCACCGCCCAACAGAGCGATCAACAGGAACACCAGCTCGCCGGCATACATATTACCAAACAACCGCATACCGTGGGATACGGTTTTGGACAAAAACTCTACCAAGTTCAGCAGGAAGTTGGCTGGAGCAAGCCACGGACCGAAAGGTGCGCAGAACAACTCGTGAATCCAACCACCAAGACCTTTGATTTTGACATTGTAGTAAATACAGATCAGCAATACGCCAATCGCCAGAGCCAAAGTCGTATTCAAGTCAGCTGTCGGCACGACGCGCAACAGGGCATGATGATTACCGGTAATGCCTTGCCATGCCATCGGCAGCAAATCAACCGGCAGCATATCCATGGCATTCATCAAGAGAATCCAGACAAACAAGGTCAGACCCAACGGGGCAACGGCTTTACGAGATTGTTCGTTATGGATAATGCTTTTACACATGTCATCCACGAATTCGAACAGAATTTCAACAGCCGCTTGGAAACGACCGGGAACACCGGCCGTCGCTTTTTTGGCACCGCGCCACAAAAGGAAGCTGCCGATTACGCCCAACAGAACGGCAAAAAAGATTGCATCAAGGTTAATGAACGAAAAATCAGCAATGTTTTTCAGTCCTTGACCCTGAGTAACATCCGACATACTGGTCAAGCTTTGCAAGTGGTGCTTGATGTAGTCGGCAGCGGTCATAGTTTCACCTGCCATAGTGTTTCACTCTCAACAATACTAAAAAAACCAAATGACTGACGCCAAGAAACGCCAATAAAAATGGGTAAAATACCAGTGATCGATGCCATATCGCAAAAACGACCAACATAGATACCAGCGACAGCACTACTTTTAAAACCTCTCCGCCGATAAACATCGAACTTTGCAGATCGGGATTTCGTCGGGAAAACTTTAAAAGTAAAACTGCAACTAGGGTAGGCAAAATGTACGAAAATCCTCCCGCCAAAGCAGAGAGGAAGCCGGGCAATCCGGAAAATAACGCACAAACAACTGAAATTATTAATAATACAATTACTTGCAATGGGACTATCTGATTCATTGTACTTTGCACCCCAAAAAGCAAGGCAGGCTAATATAATCAAGAAGTTTGTTAACGTCAAGCAATATGTTAATCTTTGTGAACCTTTCATAAATAAATGATTAACACATATAAAACAAATCTTTGCTGGAATGGAGTTTAACACAAATTACATGTTGTTACATAGATTTTACAGAAGATTTTGATTTGTATTGTAAACATTTATACGCTCTACGCTTTTTCAAAAATTGAGGCCGTCTGAAAAGCTTTTTTCAGACGGCCCGTTCTGTTTATAAAGCCGTTAGAACGCTTGATTGATGCCTAACTGCTTCAGCAAATATTCGAATGTTTCCGGCGTATCAAAATGCAGCACGATTTTGCCTTTTTTCTGATTACTGGTTTTGACTTCGGCATTAACGCCCAAATGCTCGGTCAATGCATCATTGATGCGGCGGATATCCGGGCTGATGGTTTTGGCTGCTTCGGGCTTGGCTTTTTGATGCGCCAATTGGCTGCGACGTTCTACCTCACGCACCGACCAACCGTTTTTTACGGCTTTCTGCGCCAACTCCAATTGGTCAACCACATGCAAGGTCAACAACGCACGGGCATGACCCATTTCCAGACGGCGTTGATAAAGCATTTCCTGAACCGGCTCAGGCAAACTCAACAGGCGCAGGCTATTGGAAATGGCGCTACGGCTTTTACCGACAGCTTTTGCGATGGTTTCGTGGGTCAGGCCGAATTCGTCGGCGAGGCGTTTCAAACCTTGCGCTTCTTCAATCGGATTGAGGTTTTCGCGTTGCAGGTTTTCAATCAAACCCATGGCCAACGCGGTTTCATCGCTGATGGTTTTGATGACAACAGGAATTTCGGTCAAACCGGCCAACTGGGAAGCACGCCAACGGCGTTCGCCGGCAATCAATTCATATTGAGACAGACCACGTTCGCGCACGATAACCGGCTGGATAATGCCTTGCGCTTTAATGGAGTCAGCCAGTTCCTGCAAAGCTTCGTCATCAATTTGCACGCGCGCCTGATAACGGCCGGGCTGAATATCGGCAATGGCAACCGTTGTCAGGCGGTCGCTACTGCTGCTGTCCACCGCATTGGAAATCAGCGAATCCAAACCGCGTCCCAATCCACCTTTTGCTTTTGCCATATTGTTTTCCCTTTCAGACGGCCTCATTGTTGAAATGACGTATTCTATCGGATATTGCCGCTTTACGACAATTTGAATCACGATGATTTGACTATTGCCATTTATTTACGGAGCGAAACCGCAAAAACGCCCCTTAAAGCGTTGCTCAAGCGGATTTCTTCCGCATTTTCCAACATAGCGCGCGTGATGTGGGTTTCCTTGATTGTATCCGCACCTAAATATAGCTGCGGCTGCTTCAATACCGCTTGGCGCATTACCCCGTTCAAAATATCCAAATCCAAAGACGGCGTGAGCCATTGTCCTTGATATTTGACGAACACATTGCTTCTTCCGCCCTCTAACAACAGGCCGTCTGAATTGAAAAACAGGCTGTCAAATGCACCCTGCCCTTCTGCCGTTTTCCATGCTTGGTCAAAAATTTCACGGCGTGTGGTTTTGAAACGGCGCAGATAATCGCGTTGACTTAATGTGTGTTCACTCAAGATGACGTATTGTTGCCCATCCAATTCAGAAACAGCCGCATGGCTCAAGACAAGGCCGTCTGAAAACAAAGCGGCTTTGACTCTAAATAATCCACTTGGTAACGCATCTATATAGTGTTGAATTTGCTCTATTGCATTTTGAGGCCAAGTCAGGTTGAGTGCTTGCGCCGAGCTATTCAGACGGCCTAAATGTAAATCAAGCAAACGGCATTGTCTATCTTCCACGCACATGGTTTCAAAAATACCGAAATCAGGCCGCAAGTCATTGAGGAAACGCGCCTTCCAACCGCACTCGCGATATTCGGCTTCAGGATCGCTATCAATCACAATCCCCGAACCCACACCATAAACACCTTGATAAAGGCCGTCTGAAACCGGTTTCAGAGATAAGGTACGAATCACAACATTAAATACGCCTTCAAATCCCAAACCCGTATCGCACGGATGCAAAAAGCCGATGCTGCCTGTGTACAAACCGCGCGGTTCGGACTCAAGGGACTCAATAATCTGCATACTCATACGTTTGGGCGCGCCGGTAATACTGCCGCACGGGAAGGCTGCGCTGAGAATATCGGCAACCGAAACATCAGGCAGTGCCTGCGCCTCGATGGCACTTGTCATCTGCCAAACACTGCCGAAACGGGAAACTTTAAACGGTTCAGGCACGCGTACTTTGCCCGTTTGTGCGATTTTACCAAGGTCATTGCGCAACAAATCGACAATCATCACATTTTCGGCACGGTTTTTCGGGTCGTTTTGCAATTCAACGGCGCGGCGTTCATCTTGTCCGTCATGAAGAATCGGCGCAGTACCTTTCATCGGCTCGGTTGTGATCAGACCGTCTGAATCGATTTTGAGGAAAAGTTCAGGAGAAAAACACAAAGTCCACGCTTCCTGCCCTGCCCCGTCGGGCAGACAAGACAAAACGGCATACGGCACAGGCTGACGCAAACGGCGGTAAAGCTGAATCGGATTGCCATAAGTTTGTAGGTGCAGGCGTGCGGTGTAATTGATTTGATAGGTATCGCCGCGGCGGATGGCCTCGTGGATTTGGCGGATATGCTCGAGATAATCGGCTTCGGATACGGAGAATCGGGGAGTGGAGATGCCTGCCGCCAGGCCGTCTGAATGATTGGCCAACCAGCTTTCGGCATCGATTTCAGAACAATCGGCAAACCAGTGCAAACGTAGACTGCCACTGCGGCCAGATGGAATATCCATCAGCGGCAACCCAAATTCGTAGTCTACAAACAACACTGCATGCAAACCCTTTTTCCAGCCGGCTTGCAAAATACTTGTTAACGAATCCAGTTCGTTATGATAAAACCGATGGCTTTCCACATGATTTTGATAGAGTTTTGCACGACCGCTTACCGCATCGTCGAACAGGGCGAAATAAGGCATGATGTATGATACAAATAGGCTGATTATACGCTGTTTTTACAAAAATTATCAAACAAACCGGAAAAAATTGCTTATGTGTAATTTTATGTAGGCTAATACAGCATAAAGAGGTAAAATCAAGTCATACCACACCATATCATTTAAAACTTAATCGATAAGGAGACTTTATGGCAGACCACCAATTAGAACCGTTCGAGAATGTTGAACTGGGCGAGAAACAAGACCAGCTGCAAGTATTCGAAAAGGCTGTTTTGGAACACGAAGGACGCGGCACTGACGAAGATTCCAGCAGCGCACCGCTTCCTGCCAACTACCCGTACAAACAACGTATGCGCCGCTCTGTTTACGAAAAAGAAAAACAGAAGCTGCAAATCGAATTGTTGAAAGTACAAAGCTGGGTTAAAGATTCCGGTCAGCGTATCGTCAGCCTGTTTGAAGGCCGCGACGCAGCCGGTAAAGGCGGTACCATCAAACGCTTTATGGAACATTTGAATCCGCGCGGCGCACGCGTTGTCGCACTGGAAAAACCGACTACTACCGAACGCGGCCAATGGTATTTCCAACGCTACGTCCAAAACCTGCCGACCGCAGGCGAAATGGTATTCTTCGACCGCTCATGGTACAACCGTGCAGGCGTAGAACGCGTAATGGGCTTCTGCGAACCCAACGAATACCTGCTCTTTATGCGTCAAACCCCTGAATTGGAACGTATGCTTGTTGCCAGCGGCATCCATCTGTTCAAATTCTGGTTCTCCGTATCCCGCGAAGAACAACTCCGTCGCTTCATCTCCCGTCGTGACGACCCACTGAAACACTGGAAACTGTCCCCTGTGGATATCCAGTCACTCGACCGCTGGGACGACTACACCGAAGCCAAAAACGCTATGTTCTTCCACACCCACACCGGCGACGCGCCTTGGGTCATCATCCGTTCCGACGACAAAAAACGTGCACGTTTGAACTGTATCCGCTACTTCCTGCATCAACTGGACTATCCGGGCAAAGACGTGAAAGCCATCGGCAAAGTGGACGAGAAAATCGTTTTGGTTCCTGATACACGTTACAAAGACAAAACTGTCGAGCTCGGACACGATTAATTTGTAACATTACCAAAGGCCGTCTGAAATTTCATCTTTCAGACGGCCTTTTCTTAATCCTCGCGATTCCAATACGTTTTTTGTGCAAATACCAATTTATTGTCAGTGAATTTTACATTATCCAAATTCAACGCCCAGACATCACTTTTCATCACTCTGGCAGCAGGATGCGCTTTGTAATACAAAGACTGCGCCGCTTTCAAATCTGCTTCATCCTCAATCAAAGCGGCAGTCGCCGCAAACTGAATGCCGCTGATTTTCGTGATACTGTCAGGTTGTCCGGCAATGGTACCGGCTACTTTGGCAGAACGGCTCATCATTCCGCCATGTTTCGTTTTCAAAGAAGTCAGCACAATCAATCGGGCATTCGCCTCATCAAACACATAAAAACAGCAAGCTGCCCAAACTTCGCCCTCTTCCGCAGCAGCAATACTGATGACATGATGATTGCTTAAAAACTTCACTATATTGGCAGGAATCGTTTGCATGGCTCTTATCTTCATTCTCAGTCGTAACTTATACTCAGGCCGTCTGAAACATCAACCCTGCCAGCGCGGCACATCGTTTTGAATGATACCGAACAAGTCCAAAGCATGAGAGACGCTGTGTGTAATCATATCTTCGATGGATTCGGGCTTCTGATATAAAGCTGGAACGGGAGGAAACACAATACCGCCCATCTCTGTCACGCGGCGCATATTTTCAATGTGCGCCAAGTTTAACGGTGCTTCACGCACCATCAATACCAATTTGCGCCGCTCTTTCAACGTTACATCCGCCGCACGGCTGAGCAAATTATCGGCAAATCCGTGAGCAACCGAAGCCAAGGTTTTCATTGAACACGGCGCAATCAACATTCCATCCGTCAAAAACGAACCGCTGGCAATGCTTGCCCCGACATTACGGACAGAATGCACGACATCCGCCAAAGTATAAACGTCTTCTTTGGTGTAATCTGTTTCCAAAGCGCGGGTCATCTCCGCTCCTTGCGAAACCACCAAATGTGTTTCTACCTGATGCTCACGCAAAAGCTGCAAAGCCTTCACGCCATACTGAAAACCGCTGGCACCGCTGATGCCGACAACCAAACGCTTCATTGTATTTCCCTGTCTCGGCCTAAAGATAAATGAAAGGCAGATTCTCAAGACGAAAAAATAACCGCTAAAAAGCGGTTAGATTTTCTAATGTGGTGCCGACAGCGAGATTTGAACTCGCACAGCCTACGGCCACTACCCCCTCAAGATAGCGTGTCTACCAATTCCACCATGTCGGCATAAATCAAATTGTCTTACTGCTGCTGAGGATTCGGTGCAACAGGAGTTGTATTGTTTTGTGCAGGCGTTGCAGGCTTAGGAGCTTGCTGGGTCTGCTTCACATCGCTGAAGTCTAAACCGTGCTTATTGGAGTGAGTGTGAATATACACCATTGCCATGCAGGTCGCAAAGAAAAATGTTGCAGCAACGGCAGTCGAGCGGCTGAGGAAGTTGGCATTACCGGCAGAACCGAATACGCCTTGCGCGCTACCGCTGCCGGAACCGAATGTTGCGCCGGCATCCGCACCTTTACCGTGTTGTAGCAATACTAACACGATTACAAATAGAGCGGAAATAATATTAATAATCCAGATAAGGGTTTTAAAGGCTTCCATATGTTTTCTACGAGGCTTGTGCTGCGTTGATGATGGCGGTAAAGGAGTCATATGATAATGACGCGCCACCAACCAATGCGCCGTCTACATGAGGTACTGCGAAGATGTCGGCTGCGTTATCCGCTTTCACACTTCCGCCGTAAAGAACGCGGATTTTAACATCGCTTCCGCACAAAGACAAGATTTCTTTGTAGATAAATGCGTGCATGTCGGCGATTTGTTCGACGGTGGCGACTTTGCCTGTACCGATCGCCCAAACCGGCTCGTAGGCAACGGCGATGTTTTTGGTGTTCAAACCTTGCAGGATGGAAAGCTGGTGGGCAATGACTTCGTGTTCTTTACCGGCTTCGCGTTCTTCCAAGCTTTCGCCGACGCACAACAATGGAATCAGGCCGACGTTGAGGACGTTTTCCATTTTGCGGCGTTGGATTTCGTTTTTCTCGCCGAAATAAAGGCTGCGCTCGGAGTGGCCGATGAGGACGATGTCTGTACCGATGTCGGCAAGCATTTCGGCGGACACTTCGCCGGTGTACGCGCCGTTATTCGGGAAACGGCTCACGTCTTGCGCACAGGTCAAGATGCGGTTGTTCAAAACAATCTGCATGGCGTTGTGCAGTTGCAACAGATAAACGGTCGGAGCGGCCAGGCCGATTAACACGCGTTCTGCGGTTGGCATGACACGGAAGCGGTGCATAAGCGCATTGTTGTTTTGGAGTCGGCCGTTCATTTTCCAGTTGCCGATAACCCATTTTTGGTCCCACATTCCGATTTGGTGATACATCTTTATTGCTCCGTGTGTTGGTTGTTGCTTGCTGTAGCGTCGTGTAATGTGAAAGTTTAGTGGATATATGTGCGCTTGGCAATTATTAACAAGCCTCCGGGGCCGTCTGAAAGATGGCACACTCTCCGACAAGGATTTATAATGTATGTTTCGATAAAATTAAGAATTGAACGGAGCACAAATATGGACTTTGAAAAAGCGCGTTTCAATATGGTTGAACAGCAGATTCGTCCGTGGGATGTCTTGGACTTCGACATTTTGGATGCTTTGGAGGAGATCGGGCGCGAACATTTTGTCGGCGAGGCTTTTCAAGGTTTGGCCTATGCGGATATGGAGCTGCCGCTGGCCAACGGCCATAAGATGTTGGAACCCAAAGTCGTTGCCCGCCTGGCTCAAGGTTTGAAACTGAAAAAAGACGAAACCGTCTTAGAAATCGGTACAGGCTCAGGCTATGCAACCGCCCTGCTGTCCAAACTGGCCGGCAAAGTCGTAACCGATGACATCGATGCCGAGCAGCAGCAACGCGCCAAAAAAGTTTTGGACGAATTGGGCTTTGCCAACGTCGATTATGTGCAAAACAACGGCCTGACCGAAGCATCGCAAGGCGCTCCTTTTGATGCGATTTATGTGGGCGGCGCAGTAGACAGCGTACCTGAAATTCTGAAAGAGCAACTGAAAGACGGCGGCCGTATGGTGGTCATCGTCGGCCGCAAACCGATACAACGAGCGCTTTTGCTGACGCGTAACGGCAACGAGTTTTCCGAAAAGGTATTGTTCGACACTGTCGTAGCCCACTTGGAAGACAAATCGGCCAATCCGTTCGGCGATTTCGATTTTTAAACAACAGGCCGTCTGAAAGTTCAGACGGCCTCATACTTTCATATTCTACCCTATGACCGACATCATCCAACTCTCGCCCACCGAATTGAAACAATGGCAGGACGAAGGCCGCGCATTTCATCTGCTCGACGTCCGCACCGATGAAGAATACGCCATCTGCACCCTACCCGCCGCCATTCATATCCCGATGAACCTCATCCCCCTGCGCCAAAACGAGCTGCCCGACGACGATTTGCCCATCGTCGTTTACTGCCACCACGGCATCCGCAGCCTGCACACGGCAATGTATTTAGAAGATGCAGGATTTGAAAACCTCTACAACCTGCAAGGCGGTATTGATGCTTGGGCAATGCAGGTGGACAGCAAAATGATGCGGTATTGAATCGGCTTTATCAATAAAAGGCCGTCTGAAACTGGATTTCAGACGGCCTTTTTCAAACCTTTCTGCTTACGCTTGTAAGCTAGCGACAAACTGCTGTACGGCCGGCACAGCCAAAATCAACAGCAATACCAATACGGCTTTTTCCATACGGTTGAACTGGCAACTTCCGTAGTGTTTCTTTTGCGAATAGAGAAACAGCAATACGCCGGGCAAATAGAGCAAGACTGAAAGCAGCAAATATTCCGTGCCTGCCGCATAGACAATCCAAGCCGCATAAAGCGATGCTGCCGCACCGATAAGGCGGTATTTTGCCACAGCCTTTTGTGTCAGCGATAATTTGAGCAAATATGCCCCAATTAACAGATACGGTATCAAAATCATGGAAGTCGATACCATCAGCAAAGCAGAATAATCCTCACCTTTTAACCACACCAGCAATAGGCAAAACTGCACGGTCAAGGTGGTAAACATCAACGAACCCTGCGGCACTTCGTTTTTATTCAACGGGATAAACGATTTTGGAAATGCGCCGTTTCTCGCACCCATGTGCGGAATCTCGGTCGCATACAGCGTCCAGCTTAAATAAGACGACAACACAGACACAATCAGGCAGGAAGAAATCAATACTTTACCCCAAGGGCCGACCATGTGCGCCAACACGCCCGCCATAGACGGATTAGCCATTGCTGCAATATCCATACGAGGCAAAATGCCTTGAGCCAAGACAGTAATTGCCACATACATGGCCAGCGTCAAGCTGACGCCGATAATGGTTGCTCGACCGACATCAGCACGACTTCGCGCATGCTTGGACAAAACCGCCGCACCCTCAATACCGGTAAACACCCACAACGTAATCAGCATTGTGTTTTTCACCTGCGTCATCAGGCTGACATCAGGATTTTCAGGCGTCGCAAGGCTCGCCCCTGTCCAATCGGACATAAACACTTCGGTTTGAAAGAAATAGGCTGCCATACCGATAAATAAAATCAGCGGAAATACTTTGACTGCCGTCGCAATCAGGTTTACTCCTGCCGCTTCTTTAATACCGCGCACTACCAACCAGTAAATCAGCCACACAATTACTGATTCTCCAACAAAAGCAGCAAATGTGTTGCCTTTACCGAAAATCACGTTGCCCGGCGTATCGACAAATCCGCCTACTGCTTCAAACGCAACCACCAAATAGCCGACAATACCGACCGTGGTGCAAAGCCAATAGCCCCACGCCGAGAAAAAACCCATCAAATCGCCGAAGCCGTCGCGAGCGTACGTATAAATACCACCGTCCAATTCAGGCTTAAGTTTGGACAAGGCCGAAAATGACAGGCCGAGAAAGATAATGCCCACACCGGTAATCAGCCAACCCAACAGCAAAGCCTGCGAACCTGCAACGGCAGCCATATTCTGCGGCAGGCTGAAAATACCCGAACCAATCATGGAACTGATAACCAAGGCCGTCAGTGCAACCAAGCCGATTTGAGATTTTTGCGACATGTTTATTCCTGATTTTTATCATTATGTGTTTGTGAAGCGACGGCATTACCGGCTTTTTTAGCCTGTTCTAACCGTATCAAAATATTATGCAGCCACTTTCAGACGGCCTTAAATCCTTGCGCCAACGCACGGATATGTTCAGGTGCGATACCACAGCACCCGCCGATGATTTCCGCACCCAAATCCGCCCATTGTCTCGCCCATGCCAAATAATTTTCCGGCGTGGCATCGGCGCGAATCGGGTCCAAACCGTCGTTGGCATCGTTCATCTGTCCTTTTACCGGTTCAAATGCATTGGCGTAAACACCCAGTTTCAGACGGCCTTGGGCTTCATGTGCCACTTTCAAAGCTTCTGCCATTACTTCAGGCTGACTGCAATTGAACAACATTGCCGCCGCACCTATTTCTACCGCGAAATCCGCCGCCTCGTGCACGTTTTCCCCCGAACGCAACACCGGTACATCATGCGGCATCGTATCTTCCAAAGTAAACGACACCCAAAACGGCTTACCGTCATCAGGCAGACTGCTGCGCCAGAAACGCGCTTCTTCCAAGCTGGATACAGTTTCTGCCAACCAAATATCAGCAAACGGCATCAAACCCGATATTAAAGGGCGCGCCAAAGCAGGTGCGACTTGCTTGTCAAACAAGTCAGGGCGGTAAGAACCGAACAACGGCGGCAGGCTTGCGGCCACTTTTGCAGTAGTTCCGCTTTGTTCCACCGCTTCACGCGCCAAACGGCCGGCCTGCCTTGCCCATTCGGCAGCTTGAGCATCAAAGCGCTCCTGCCCGATATGAAACGGAACAAGCGCATAGCTGTTGGTCGTAATCACCTGTGCGCCGGCCTGGAGAAAATCCAAATGCGTTTCACGCACAATATCCGGTGCTTCCATCAAAGCCAAAGCAGACCATTCCGGCTGACGAAACGGTGCGCCGCGCCGATGCAGTTCACGCCCCATTCCACCGTCTAAAATCGTTACCGTCATGATCGACCTCCAATGATGAATTTTTAAAATCGCCATTCTACGCTTTTTTAACTCCTTACCTTTAATTTATACAGAACTAAATTATGCAGTTTCGTTATATAAAAGGCCGTCTGAAACTGGATCTCAGACGGCCTTTGCAATTATTTCACAAACCGTGCATCTGCCATAAACGGCCGTGTAGCGGCTGGTTTGGCGGAATAGAAGCGGGAGAAAGTGCTGTCGATTTTAGTCTGTATCGGCTTACCGTCCAATGTTGCCGATGCTTCCAATTTCACACCACCACCACTGGTTTCGCCCAATTTCATATTTGGCAACGTCAGTTTGGCAATATTGAGTTTCACATTTTCCACTTTGGTATCGGGAGACATCAGCTGTTTGCCGACCGGACGGATTTTTTCACCCTCATCATGAGGCGCGGCACCACCGTTGTCATCAACCACGCCGATATTAATCAATCTGGCAGACGCCAAATCCATCTTGCCGTTTTTGACCGGAATACCGACAAACAGTTTTACGCCGCGATGAATGAACGTATTGTCCCGCCACTGAGTTTGGCCCTCTTTCGGCGGTTTGGTTTCTGCCGCCACCGAATAAGTGCGGCCCATAATCATCAATTTATAACCTGGAATTTTTTTCGAACCGAATCCATCAGTGATATCTTCGACCAGTTGCGGAGCAGTCAGGGTTTCGTTTGCCAAAATACGGGCTGAAGTTTCTGCCAAATGGGCAGGCTTGCCGTCTATGGTCAATGCCTGTTCATGGCCGAAATCAGACGCAAATGCAGGCACGGCGGCCAGCGCGGCGGCCAATGCTAGAATACGGATAGTTTTCATTGCAGACTCCTGATAAAAATGTAATTGGGTTGATTGCCCGTCAAAATCCGGGCAATATTGATTGGAGTCTATATTTTTATATAAATGATACAGATTATCAAGAATATTTGTATTTTAAAATAAAAAAGATAGTGTAATAATATGTCCACGTCTTTTACACTATCTTTACATTTCACTTAGGCGCAATTACTCAAACCTGCTGATTTTTCAGCAGGTTTTGTTTTTAGGTTTGTATCTTCAAAGGTTACTGGTTTTTGCTCATGTATCTTTCCGGCTCAAAGTCTTTCCCTGTCTTTATCAAGTTGTAGGCGATGACGGCAAGTTTGCGCATCAGGGCGACTATGATTTGCTTCGGCCTTTTGCCGTTAGCTTTCAATCGGCTCACAAAAGGGGCAAAAGTTCGGCTGCGGTAGGCGTGCATGGCTGGCATATAAAGGGCAGTTCGTAGTCGGCTGCTACCGACTTTTGATATACGCTCTCTGCCTTTGACGCTCGTGCCTGATTTGAATTGTTTGGGGTCTAGTCCGAGATAGGCGGTAAATTGCCGCTGGTTTTCAAATCGGTCTTGTTCGGCCAATACGGTTAGCAGAGTGTCGGCCGTGTTGTCGCCTACGCCTGTGATGGTCTTAAGGCGGTTTCTGTTTGCCTTGTAATCGGGATAGTCTTGATGGAATTTGCCGATTTTTTCCTGAACGGCCTTAATCTGCTTTTGCAGATGCCTGATTGTGTCTTCGATGAGTGGGGCGAGGTAGTCGGGCGCGGTGTGTAGTTTTGTTTGTTCGGCGGCTTTTTGGGCTTTCAACCGCTGGCAGTATTGGTTAAGTTCTTTGAGTTTGGTTTGTGCTTCGCTTGGCTTTTGCCACGCTCGCGGCTTCATATCACGGCAGTATTGGGCAATTAGCCTTGCGTCCAGTCGGTCGGTTTTTGATCGTTGCAGCTTGGCATTGCCGTAGCCTTTTATCTTGCGTGGGTTTTCCACGCTCATAACGTAGCTTCCGGCCAAGTAATCGGCGGCAGCTTCGTAATATTTGCCTGTTGCTTCGCAGCAGCAATGTAAGGCACTGGTTACTCCGCTCTTTTTCAACCATGATTTGAGTTGCTCAAATCCTGCTTTGTTGTTTTTAAACTGCCGTTCAAAAAAAATGCCGTCTGAAATCAGACAGCAATCTAAGGTGTCTTTTGACACGTCTATACCTAGGTTCATGGTTTTTTTGCCTTATGGATACGGGCTTTACGCCCTAGATAGTGTACAAACTTGGGTAGGGAATCGCCCGCGCTTCAGTCTTTTTTGCGGCCTTGCGGCCTTGCCGTACTTGGGAAGTCGCGGGCGGCGGTTTGGATCATGAGGCCAAACCCCTTATTGTTCTGCTTTTAAAACAATAGGGGGTTGGGTCTCTTGGGTTTTGCGGGGCTCTGCCCCTGCGCCCCGCGTTCGCCACGTGGCAGGGATTGGGGCAAAAAAACCGCCCCAACCCTTGCTAATAGCGTTTTTTGTTTGGCTAGCGTAAAGGGGTATCCAAAAAGATTTATAAAGGCAAAAAGCACGCCTTTACAAATCTTTCTGGACGTCCTCCCCTTGACTTGTGTGTAAGTGGGTGGGGGAATTAGGGGTTTTGGGTTAGTAGAAATATCCCAAGCGTTACAATTAATAAAAGGGCTATTTTAAAAGGCCATCGCATGCCTATTAAGCCTTTCCAGCCTTTACGTTCATAAGCCGTCGCTACAACAATACCCAGAAAGAATGATAATAAACAATTCATATCCCTACTTTTGCCCCTTTATTACTTAACGCTTTTTCGTTGTAACCGTCATACATCAGATTTTGCGGACTCTCTCCGCCCATTGTCAGCACTTGGCCGCCGCTCTCTTTCGGCTCTGCTGCCGTCGGTGTCGGTGTCGGTGTGGCCGCCGCTTCTTTATAAGGATTGTATATGCCGTTCTCTACGAACTCAAGACATTGGGTTTTGCTGAAGCCTTTAATAGGTGTGCCTTGGTCTGTGTAGCAGGTGCAGCGGTTGGCGTTTTTAACGCAAGCGACTGGGTAGGGCATGGTTTTTACTGCTTTGTTGTATTGGTCATATATCGGGGCTGTGTGGGGTTGGCCGTCTATGGCTGGCTTATAATCGTCTTCGGTCAGGTGTGGCCGCTGATGCTGCGGCTCGGGCGTTGGCTGCGCTTCGGGGTATTGCCCCGTCCCGTGCGTCCCGTTTTGGGCTTGCGCCCCCACCGTGCCGCCCGTTTCGGGGCTTGCCGCTGGCGCGGCAACTTCCTGCTGCGCCGTGAGGGTCGGTGTGGTTTTTTTGAAGTCTCCCCAAAAGTCATAAAAGCCCCAAAGGCCACCGATTATCATCAAAAGAATGACAGGAATCAGGTAAAAGACTTTGCTGCGGCCTGTTTTGATTTTGGTGTGTTCTTCGGCTGATTTGTATAGGCCGTACACGCTTTTATCAAGCTTATACACGCTTTTGAGTGCGTCTCTTACGTCTGCCCTACTTTCGGGATTTTTCGCTCCGCCCGTACTCCATTCTAGTTTGCGCCTTACGCCTAGTTCGGTCTTGCTTACGTGGGTATGATGCTCAATCAGGCTTCTTAAATTCGCATCAATCAATCTTGGGTGCTGGGTAATAAAAAAGAAGTCTAGGCCGCGATGGCGGTGGGTTTCAAGCTCTGAAACATAATCAGGTACTTTTGAGCCACTCGGGCGCGGCCTAAAGATGCGCTGGCATTCGTCAACCACGATGATTGCGCCTGTCGGCGCCCACTTCGGCCACGTTTGGATGCTTTCGCCCTCGGGGATTTGTTCATGTGGGATTTTTAAATCTGGAATACCGTCTATAAACAACGGGCGATTTTTAAGGTCGGGACGTTTTGCGAGCATGGAGACGACATTCAGGGTTTTGCCCGAACCTGGTACGCCTGTGAACAGATATAACATGGCTTTTTCTCTCTATTTTTTGGATATGCCTGCGGCCAGTTTGGTCAGGCTTTTTGTGGAAATGACAAAGGCAAATGCGCCGATTATCCAGTTAAGCACTACGCCCAAGCCTGCGATATAGGCAATCTGCAAGGCTTCTTTTGGGATGGTGTTCAGGTTTTCGGCAATGGCCGCGACTATGCGGCTCTGCACTTCGTTCAGACCAACGTATGTTACAAACGACAGGCCAAACGCTGCGATTAGTCTGCCTGCTACGGTCATCAGTACGGCGGTTATGATGTTCCCAATATTCATTTTAGTCTTTCAGTGATGAGTAAACGAAAAAGGAGCAGGATACGATTGTGATAAGTATCAAAATCGGCCTTATTTTTCGGGCAAAATCGCATAGGGGGTCATATGAAAATTCATGTTGTCCGAACATGCTGAAATCTACGCTTCTAGGTTCGGGGCATACGCCATCAACTGAAAATATATCGGCTGGTTTAAAGTCTAAATCTACGGTTTGGGTGGGTATGTCGGGGTCTTCATAGGCTGTATTTTCCTGCGGTGGTTGGTCTTCTTTAGGCTTGTTTGGCACGGTCGGATTATCGGGTGTGATAGGTGTGCTTGGGTTGTTTGGGCTAGTCGGTGTCGTGGGGGTGGTCGGACTCGTGGGGCTTGTGGGTGTGGTTGGTGTACTGGGGTTGTTTGGTATCAACGAGCTTCGCGTTGGGGCTTGTGGGCTGTTCGGTACGAGATCGGAACGAGGAATAACGCTTGTTGTTACGCTGCCGTCTTTGTTTATCGTTATTTGGGTCTGCTGCGGTGTGTTTGAGCCTGACGGAGTATAAGGGGCGGTAGTAGCCGTTGCCGGTGTGAACTCGGTCGATGTTGTCGAATCGGGTACGACGTTGCCCATTTTGGCGAGCTGGTTCATCAGTTCGGCATGGTTGGTTTGTTGGTTCTCAAGCATGCGCTTGAGAATGTCTAACATTTCCTGTTGGGTTAGTTGGAAGTCTTTGGTGTTTACTTCGGGTCTTATTTCTTCATCAGGAATTTTTGAACCAAAATCGTAAACTGAAACGCCTACAGTATCGTAATAATCTTTATCACCAGTAAACTTAAATTTATAATTCAAAAGAATGTCTGTGCCTTTTATTCTGTATTTAAACTCTTTTGATCCTTTATTATTTGAAAAATTTAAATCGTCATAATTTCCAATTGGTGAATCTGAATAGCCTGAAACCCATTGGGTATGTTTACAACATCCCTCAACCCAATTACCATTTTTGTCCATTCTTAAAGCGGTCTCATTAAAACGAACAAAGTACCTATATTTTGTTTTACCGTTTTCGTTTTTTGTAGGCGGAAGTTGTGCGGCTTCTTGTGCGGCTTTGGCTTTGGCGGCCGCTTCTGCTGCTTTTTTTGCTGCAGCGTGAGCTACTGCGCCGCTGAAGTCGCCTGCTTTTTCTGCTTGGGCTTGGGCGGCTTGTTGTTGGGCGGCGATTTGGCCTAATTGTTGGCCGCTTGAGTTGTTTCTAATACCTGTTTTATCTAAAAAATTATTAATCCCGCTACCAAGTCCAGTTATATCCAACGCTGCTAGACCTGATAACAACGCGCCAACTGTATTTCTAGCTGCGTCGCCCCAGTCTCCTGCTTTAATATCTCTATATGCCCAAGCTGCATAGTCAGATCCAATAGCTCCGCCTGCTGCTGATAATCCTGCAAGCGTGCCTCCAATCGCCATTTCAACCCTACCCGTATTCACGCGCTGCGTTACTTGCGTGTTAACCGTGGCCTTGTTGCCGTAGCCGTCTGTTACGGTTACGCGCTGACCCTGCGTTCCGGTGATTTGGCCGCCTCCGCTGCTTACTGTCGGTTTGCCTGTTGGGTTTGTTTGTACTTGCCAAACGCCTTTCTCTCTGTTGTATCCCATTTGCTCGAGCTTTTGGGCTGATGGAAAGCCTACGTTTTGGTGGTGTGCAGGTGGTGGTAGTTGCGCGTCTGCGTTTACTTGAGCATGAGGAACGACAACGCCCAGCAGCAGAACAGGTAGGGGGCGGCGGCAATTAAAAATAAAATTTCGGGGAGCATTATTCTTCATCTCTTTCTTTCATTATGTTCAAGGTTGAAAGCACTGCGCGGATAATCCAAACGACGACAAACGCGCCCAACAGGGCTATTCCTACTTCCCTGCCTGCGTTTGTGTATTCGTTCGGGTCGCATTGGGGAAATGTGGGTTTTACGGGGTATTCATGCCCCTGCTGTTTGTATGTCCAAGTCCTGCCGTTAAAAACGGGGTGATGTAACACCCCGTCTTTATCTATCGTCGGTACGACTTGGGTCATCACAGTGTTGACTGCTTCGGCTTCTGTGCCGTAGCAGATTCTTCCGACTTGATAACCCATGTCGTTTCCTTAGGCTTTGGATACTGCGCGTTTAATTACGCCAATGGTTACGATTGCAACGGCTACGCCAATAATCACGCCGCCAATGCCTGCAATACCCGTTTTCATGCTGGCGATTTCGGCTTTTGCGGCTTCCAACGGTGTGTCATCAGCCCAAACGGGAGCAGACATTACGGCTACTGCTACGGTTGCAGCGGCGTTACGCGCTGCGGTTTTCAGTTTCATGATATTCATGATTTTTTCCTTTAAGTGAGTTAAAAAATTTTGTGGCCGTTTTTAGGGGTCTGATTCAGGGGAAACGGCCAAACCCTGAATTTTGTTTGTTCGTTAACTTTCGTCCGAGTAATAAACGTTGTCTTTAAAGGCGCGTGGGTGGATTTGCAACGTTACAACTTGGTCGCGCTTTAAATGCTGGTATTTTTCAGGGTGCTTTGTACGCAATTCGCAAAGCTGCGTGCCGTCGTCACTGCGGACGAGGAGTCCGATATAGTGGACTTTAATGTATGTGCCGTCCGCATTTTTGCGCTCTTTGACAAAGGCGCGGTCAAATGACGCGGTTACAAAAAAGCCTTGTTTCGGGGTTTGGTTTTCGCTCATGCTGGTTACTCCATGTTTACGATGATTTCGCGGTTTTTAAATGCCCATTTCGGGCTTAGGACAAATGCCAAGACGGTGTTGTAATTCTCTTGGGTAATGCTAGGTAGAGATACGCGGTAGTTCCACTCTGCTACGCTGTTCAGGTAACTTTCTACCTGCTCAACCCACTTTTTTAACTTGCGTCTCCACTCTTTCGAGCCTTTGGACACAAAAGCAAAATTGCTGTTTGCTACTTTCCACACGTATTTTTTATCCATGCTGTTACGCACGAGCCTATAACCTTTGTCTTCTGGCAGTCGGCTGTTGATGTGTTTGCTGATGTATTTGGATACGTATCGCGCCAAACCTTTGCTGTTGGTTTTGACCGGCAACAGTTCTGTTCGGCCAAAGCCGTATTTGTGGACGTTTTCACGGAGCAATGCCCACAGTTGTCGCAATGCGGGATTGGCCGAGCTATATCTGCCTGCGGCGATTTCGCGGAAATTCAGGCCACGCCGTATGTCGACACGGGTATTTACGATTAAATGGAAATGGATACGGCCTTTCTTCGTGCGCTCGTAGACGCAGACGTATTCAGGAAAGTGTCGTTTAAGGAAGTTGGTTCTTAAGCTGTGAAAACGGCGTTGCGCTTCTTTCGGGTCGGTTACGTCATCAGCGAAGGTCAGGGTTAAAAAGCCGACTTTGTTCAGGCCGAAGGCTTCAATAAACGCTTTTACGTTCATTTCTAGGGCGGTAGTGGATTTTTTGTAAGAAGTGGAAAACTCGTTCAGCGTGTCCGCTTTACGGTTTTCATACTGACTTGGCAACTGCTTGATTTCGCCGCTGTTTGCGGTCTCAATGCAGTTGTTACTATTTAGACAAGGAAGAGCGCGTTCCGCGCTTGCTGAAGCTGAACGGTTCATGATTGCACCTCCGCCATCAGTGCGGATACGCTTAATTGACCGTATAAATCGGCTTCGCCGTAAGTGATTTGGGGATTGTTGTGATTGCGAATAGGAAAAGCTTTGGTTTCCAAGCAATCGATGGTTCCGCAGGTCTCGGAAAACAGGCGGAAGATGTAGGCAACGGGATTTTTTTCAGGTTGCGGTGTAATTGTGTAGTAGGCAAATGTTGACATTTCAGACCCCTTGAAAAGTCGGTTAATCGGAACTTGTCAAGGGGTTTGGTTTGTAATTTACACTCCCTTAACGGAGTGCAATATATAAGGCCGTCTGAAATCCAGTTTCAGACGGCCTTTTCAATCTACTTAAAACCTTCTATCAGTCTTTGAAGCGTTTGAATACCAATGTGCCGTTGGTACCGCCAAAGCCGAAGGAATTGGAGATGGCAACGTCGATTTTCGCATCGCGTGCTTCGTTGGCGCAGTAGTCCAGATCGCAACCGGCTTCAACGTCTTGTTCAAAGATGTTGATGGTTGGTGGAGATTTTTGCTCGTGTACTGCCAACACACTATACAACGCTTCCACGCCACCGGCTGCGCCGAGCAAGTGGCCGGTCATAGATTTGGTAGAGTTAACGATGACTTTGCGCGCATGATCGCCTAAAGCGCGTTTGATGGCTTTGGTTTCATTGGCATCGCCTAAAGGAGTCGATGTACCGTGTGCGTTGACGTAATCAACGTCTTCAGGATTCAGGCCGGCATCTTTCAGCGCACGAGTAACCGCCAATGCAGGGCCTTCTTCGTTAGGCGCGGTAATGTGGTAAGCATCGGAGCTCATACCGAAGCCGACGATTTCGGCGTAAATTTTCGCACCGCGTTTTTTCGCGTGTTCCAATTCTTCCAACACCAGCACGCCAGCGCCTTCGCCGATAACGAAACCGTCACGGCCTTTGTCCCACGGACGGGAAGCGGTAGCAGGGTCGTCATTGCGAGTGGAAAGTGCCTTCATGGCGGCAAAACCGCCAACGCCCAAAGTGCTGATTGCGCCTTCTGCTCCGCCTGCAATCATCACGTCTGCGTCGCCGTATTTAATCAGTCGTGCAGAATCACCGATAGAGTGTGCGCCGGTCGTACAGGCAGAAACCATGCCGTAGCTCGGGCCGCGGTAGCCTTTGAGGATGGTCACGTGACCGGAAATCAGGTTAATCAGCGAACCCGGAATAAAGAAAGGATTGATTTTGCGCGCGCCGCCTTCGATAACGGCTTTGCTGGTCGCTTCGATGCTGGGCAGGCCGCCGATACCGGAGCCGATGTTGACACCGACGCGGTCTTTGTCGAGGGTTTCCAAATCGTCCAAGCCTGAATCATTGATGGCTTGCAGGGCGGCGGCGATACCGTAGTGGATAAACACGTCCATACGGCGCGCTTCTTTCGCGCTGATGTATTGGCCGATATCGAAATCGCGTACTTCGCCGGCGATTTGGCTGTTGATGTCGGATGCGTCAAAGCGGGTAATCCGTCCGATGCCGCTTTTGCCTGCGAGCAGATTGCTCCATGCGGTGGCGACGTCGTTGCCGACCGGTGATACTTGGCCAAGACCTGTGATGACTACTCTTCTCTGACTCATGATAATCTCGCTGTTGGTTGTCGGGATTTTCGCGGCAGCCTTGCTCTTTTTCTTCGTGAAACGGGCAAAACTCATGCCGTCTGAAATTTCAGGGGTTTAATAATAAGGTAAAAGCCTCTATTGCGATGGCGCAGCAGAGGCTGGATGTTTGGTGCGACCGATTAGCCTTGGTGGGCGTTGATGTAGTCGATAGCCAATTGTACGGTAGTGATTTTTTCAGCGTCTTCGTCAGGGATTTCGCAGCCGAAAGCTTCTTCCAAAGCCATCACCAGTTCTACGGTGTCCAGAGAGTCAGCACCCAAATCGTCTTGGAAAGAAGATTCGTTTTTCACTTCGGCTTCGTTTACGCCCAGTTGTTCAGCAACAATTTTTTTAACTTGTTGTTCGATGTTTGACATGTCAGTCGTTCCTTTTCGCCTTGCGGCAGGTTGTTTAAGGGAAATAATTCGTCGGTATTGTACCGAATTCGGATAGAGTTTTCCATCTAATCCTGCATTTTAGCACAGATTATTCTGGAAAAACCTGTTGTTGCGCATATTAGCATATGCTGATTTTAACCTACAAGCAGGAATTTGTTTTTGTTACGTATTAACATTAACATTATTAAAAACAAGGGGCTGTACTAGATTAGCAGATATGTTACCCTCGAAATATGAAGATAACGCACTGCAAATTAAAGAAAAAAGTACAGAAAGAACTGCTTCGTTTTTTTGTACTCGAAGTTACCGCCCGTTCTGCCGCCGATATTTTGGGTATCCATCCCAATTCGGCAGCACTGTTCTACCGTAAAATCCGCACGGTTATCAACTATCATTTGGCCTTGGCTGCCGATGAGGTTTTTGAGGGCTCAGTCGAACTGGACGAAAGCTATTTCGGCGGACGGCGTAAAGGCAGACGTGGTCGCGGTGCGGCAGGAAAAGTGGTTGTCTTCGGCATTCTGAAACGCAACGGACGGGTCTATACCGTTGTGGTGGATAATGCCAAGTCTGAAACGTTACTCCCTGTCATCAAAAAGAAAATCATGCCGGACAGCATTGTTTACACGGATAGCCTGAGCAGCTACGACAAGTTGGACGTGAGCGGTTTCATCCATTACCGCATCAACCATTCCAAGGAATTTGCCGACCGTCAGAACCACATTAACGGCATTGAGAATTTTTGGAATCAGGCAAAACGTGTCTGCTGGTTTCGTGAAGGCCTACGCAGGATCAGCGTTGTCAGCGTTTTCATGTGTATGCTAACCTTCTGCAAGGTATCTGCTTAATCATATTTGAAATCAGTATAAAGCATAATTATCAGTATCCGAAATTCCAGTTAATTAAATATTCAGAGACAATCGTTAAGATTGATTTAAGGATGAAAATGCAAGACCAAGAAAACATTAAAAACCAAGAAGAACAAGAAAATCAGCCAAAAGAAGACAATGGCGCCATGACCAAGTTGCAAGATGTGTTCAATCTTGCGCATGACCAAGCTCATCCCGATAAGATCGATGCCACCATCCGCGCCAATACTCGGGTGACCGGAACCAGTATGTGGGTATTGATGTTTGCCATTGCCGTGTCGAGTATCGGTCTGAATGTAAACAGCACGGCAGTAGTGATCGGAGCGATGTTGATTTCGCCGTTGATGGGGCCGATAGTCGGTATGGGTTACGGTTTGGCGGTAGGGGATACTGCGCTGATCCGTCAAGCCGTGCGCAATATTATTATATTCGTCGTCATCAGCTTGATTACCGCTACGTTGTATTTCCTGTTAACCCCGCTTAAAGAGGCGCAAAGCGAGATTTTGGCGCGTACTCAGCCGACCCTTTGGGATGTGTTGATTGCCTTCTTCGGCGGTAGTGCGGGTATTGTGGCGCTGACCCGAAAAGAGGGAGGCAATGCCATACCGGGTGTGGCGATTGCTACCGCATTGATGCCACCCCTGTGTACTGCGGGCTACGGACTGGCACATGGCAACTGGCACTACTTTCTCGGTGCTTCATATCTTTTTGCCATCAACTGCGTGTTCATCGCTTTTGCGACCTTGTTGTTTTCCAAGCTGCTCAAGCTGCCGCGCAGGGGGTTGGTAAAGGAATCCAAACGCCGGTTGCACAGCATCATTATTACTGCCGTCGTACTTGCTGTCATGATTCCGAGCGGCTATATGGCATCAGGACTGGTGCGTCAGGAAATCTTCAACACCAGAGCCAATGCTGCCATTGCCACTGCGAAGCAACAGGAAGGTTTTTTCGTGCTGCGTAAGATGTTGAACCATAGAGAAAATAAAGTCAGTCTGGTTGTCAATGGAACGGGCAATGCCGAGAAAATTTCCGCCTTGCTGGTGAAAAGCCTTAACGCGTCGGGGGTGAAAGAGCCGAAGGTCAACGTGGTCTATGCGGGAGGGAACAATGCCAAAATCGAAGAATTGCTGGCAAGCCGAAACAACCCGGTTCAGCAGCAAAATGAGCTGAAAGAGCAGCAGGCCTATATCGATACCGTACTGGCAGGCAAAGCCTCCGATATCGACGATGCAGCGGTACTCAAGGAATTAAAAGCCCAATATCCGGAAGCGGAAAAAATCGTTGTCGGACGCGGCTTGGCTTGGGATAAAGCGCAAACAACGCCTGTTTCCGAACAGTCTGAAAGCCAAAAAAACGCAGAACCGAAGACAGATACATATGACGATATCGTCGTTGTCTCTCTCGAATTGGAGCAGCCACTACCTGCCAAAGATCACGAGCGGATACAGGCGTGGTTACGCCAGCGTTATGAGGGTAAGGTAGTGCGCATATTGCAAACGCACAAGTCTCAGACAGATAAACCGTCTAACGAATAATCGCCTTCAGGCTTTATCCATTTCCGAGAAATCATTGATTGTTCCTAGTACACCAAATCCGCCTCAAACACGCCTCTCAAGGCGTTGGAGAGGCGGATTTTTTCTGCACGTTCGAGCATATCGCGGGTGATGTGTGTTTCGATGATGGTGTCCGCGCCAAAGTAGGTTTGCAGCTGCTGCAACACGGCTTGGCGCATGATGCCGTTGAGGATATCCAAATCCAGAGACGGGGTGAGACGGGTGTTTTTGTGCATGTTCATGTTTCAGTATTCTCCTGGAAATACTGTAAACAACGCTACTAGTTTCTACAGCATCGAGTTGATAACGTTCGCCCACACCGGCAAGGTTTTCTGCGCCAAGGACAAGTTTGAGTTTCTCAAAGTCGATTTGGTCTTCGCAAAAGACTTCGGGAAAGATTTGTTTGAGTTTTAATATATTGTTTTGTTTGAAATTATTTTCTAAATCGTGTATAATTTTTCGGTTCGGTTGCCATAATTGCGTCTTCCATCAATGATCACTTACAAAGTGTCCATTTTATCGGGATATGTTGAAAGTTAAAAGAAAAGAAGGCCGTCTGAAAAACTTTAATATTCGTTTTTCAGACGGCCTTCTTTTCACTTACCGAAACAAGAGTATTTTGTTTCTCAACTTTACGAAACAGTCAGTCCTGCTGCTTGCTTCTACCCCAAAAACTCTTTCAAAAACAGCAATACGCAGGTAAGTTCGTCGGCGGATTCGCGTTGCGTACCGTTGCCGGTATGGCCGCCGCCGTCAGGCGAGTAGAGCCAAGATTGCGGCGAGGTTTCGCGCAGTTTGGCGTAGAACTTGAGCGCGTGGGCGGGATGGACGCGGTCATCGCTGAGGCTGGTGGTAATGAGCGCTGGCGGATAATTGATGCCGTCTGAAAGATTGTGATACGGCGACAATTCGCCCAGCCAGCGTTTGCAGACTTCGTATTTTTGCGGATTGCCGTATTCGTCCGTCCAGCTTGAACCGGCGGACAGCAGCGGATAACGGATCATGTCGGTCAGCGGCACTTCGCACACCAGCGCGCCAATGCTTTGAGGTTCGCGCACGAAAGCGGCGGCGGTAATCAGGCCGCCGTTGCTGCCTCCCTGCAAGCCGATGTGTTTGGGCGAACTGATACCGCGTTCGGACAAATCGCGCACGACGGCAAGCAAATCATCAACGCTTTTATGTTTGCTGATTCCCTGCGCCGCCTGATGCCAACGCGGGCCGAATTCGCCGCCGCCGCGGATGTTCGCCAACACAAAGGCATTGCCCTCTTCCAGCCAATATTTGCCGACGCTACCCAAATAATGCGGCAATTCGGGAATACCGAAACCGCCGTAGGCATAGACTAAGGTCGGCGTGTCGGGCGTGGCGTTTTTGCCGATGTGGAAATAAGGAATGCGCTCGCCGTCGGCCGAAGTCGTCCAAAACTGCTGCACGTTGATGCCGTCTGAATCAAACTGCTGCGGCTGACGGCGCATGACGGTCAGTTCCATCACGTTCAAATCCAGCGCAAACAGCGTCAGCGGCGTGGTGAAATCGCTGGCGGCAAGGTAAACCACGTCGCCACCCCACGGTTGGTCGGTCATTTCCAACGCACCCGAAGGCAAGCGCGGCAGTTCGACTTCCTGCCATTTGCCGTCGCTAAAGCGCCATGCTTTCAGACGGCCTTGTACGTTTTCCAACAGGCTCGCCACGACAAAACGCTTGGTCGTTTCCACGCTTTCCAATGCCTGCGTTTCATCAGGCGCAAACAAAAGCTGCGCCGCCCCGAGTTCGCCCCGATTCAGTTTCACAGCCACCAGCGCACCGCTCGGATAGCTTTGGTTTGCGCGGTTCCAGTCTTTACGCAGCGTCAGCAAAAGATGTCCGGCCAAATAGCCGACTACGTCGCAATCGTTGGGCAGGTTTAACGGTTTCGCCTCGCCTTCAGACGACACCTGCAAATAGGTTTTGGTGTAAAAACCATCTGACGCTTCAATCAAATCAATCGGCGACCCCTGCGGATCGAGATAACGCCACGCGTTTACCATCATGCCGTCTTCGGCAATTTGATACACCGGCAGGCTTTCCTCGAAACTTTTGCCGCGTTCCACCAGCCATACTTCGCGCGGATAGCCCGATTCGGTCAACTGGCGTTCGTCCCAAGCCGGACACACCCACACGCTGTTTTCATCGCGCCACGACACATGGTTTTTGCCTGCCGGAAAGTGAAAACCGCCTTCTACCAACTCCCCTGCTTCCAAATCCACTTCCAGCGTGTACGCCGTATCTCCGCCCGATTTGCTCAGTGTTAACAACGCGCGGTTGGGCTGTTCCACCAAGTGCGACACGCCGCCCAAATACACATCGTCGCCGAGCAATTCATCGAAATCCGCCACTGAAAACAGGATTTTCCACTCGGGATAGCCGGAACGGTACGTCGCCGCGGTACATACGCGGTACACGCCCTTCGGATATTCTGCGTCCTGATGGAAATGGTACATCCGCGCGCGGTGTTCCTGACAAAACGGAATCTGCCGCGTGTCCTGTAACTGCGCCAAAATGCCGTCGGACAATGCGCGCGCTTTGTCGTTTTCTAAAAAACGCGCACGCGTTTCGGCATGGGCCGCGGCGGCAAAATCTTGCGTTTCGGGAGATTCGAGGTTTTCAAAATGGAGATAGGAATCGGGGTAAGATTTCATAGGAAAAGGCCGTCTGAAAGATTGGGAAACGGAATTATAACGGCAAAATCAAAAAAGGCCGTCTGAAACCTGCGTTTCAGACGGCCTGAGACATTATTCAACTCAACGTCCGTATATTTTCCACAAACCTTCCTGCAAACCAAACGCAGGCTCGCCGTCTTGCGGCTGGGTGCGGACATAACTGCCGTCAGGCTGCATCAGCCAAGCCTGGGTATTGTCTTCCAAGGCCATTTCCAAACCTTCGCGGATCACGCGTTCTTTGAGTTCGGGCGTGGTAATCGGCGTGGCGACTTCAATGCGGCGAAAGAAGTTGCGACCCATCCAGTCGGCGCTGGAGATAAAGGTATCGTCTGCGCCGTTGTTATGGAAGCAATACACGCGCGAGTGTTCGAGTTGGCGGCCGATAATGGAGCGGACGCGGATGTTTTCGGACAAGCCTTTTACCCCCGGGCGCAAAGTACACATACCGCGCACAATCAGGTCGATTTGCACGCCTGCCGCGCTGGCCTGATACAGCGCATCAATTACGCTCGGCTCGATGAGGGAGTTCATCTTGGCGGTAATCCGTGCCGGTTTGCCTGCTTTGGCGTGTTCGGTTTCCTGCTTGATGCGGTCGATGACCATTTTGTGCAGGGTAAACGGGCTTTGATAGAGCTTGTTCAGACGGCCCGGCTTGCCCAATCCTGTGATTTCCATAAACAAAGTGTTCACATCGGCAGTGATTTGTTCGTCGGCGGTGATGATGCCGAAGTCGGTGTAGATGCGCGATGTGCCTTGGTGGTAGTTGCCGGTACCGAGGTGGGCATAACGCTTGAGTACGCCGTCTTCGCGACGGATAACCAAAGCCATTTTGGCATGAACTTTGTAGCCGAATACGCCGTACACGACGTGCGCGCCTGCCTCTTCCAGCTGCTTCGCCCAGTTGACGTTGTTGGCTTCGTCAAAACGCGCCATCAGTTCGACCACGACGGTAACCTGTTTGCCCGCCAGTGCGGCCTTCATCAATGCGCGCACAAGCTCGGAATTGCTGCCGGTGCGGTAGATGGTCATTTTAACGGCCAACACATCCGGATCGGCCGCTGCCTCGCGTATCATTTGGACAACCGGATCGAAAGATTGATACGGATGGTGCAGCAAGATCGGCGACTGTTTGACCAGTTTGAATACGGAGCCGTTTTTGCGTAAGGCTTTCAGACGGCCTGCATTACGCGGTGGGAACTTCAAATCCGGCCTATCCACCAAATCGGGGACGGCATTGAGGCGCACCAAATTGACCGGTCCTTTGACCTGATACAGCTCGGCAGAAGTCAGCTTGAACTGGGCAAGCAGGAAGTCGTGAATATGCGCCGGACAAGTATCCGCCACTTCCAAGCGCACGCCGTCGCCGTATTCGCGGTCGTGCAATTCGTTTTGAATCGCGGCACGCAGGTTTTTCAAATCTTCTTCATCAACCGTCAAATCGCTGTCGCGCGTGAGGCGGAACTGATGGCAGTCTTTAACCTTCATACCGGGAAAAAGTTTGCCGACATGGGCGTGCAAAATCGAAGACAAGAACACAAAGCCTGCATCACCGCCGCAAATTTCAGACGGCATGGGAACGACGCGCGGCAAAATGCGCGGCGCCTGCACAATCGCCATTCCGGACGGACGGCCGAACGCATCCGTACCTTCGAGTTCGACGGCAAAGTTGAGCGATTTGTTTAACGGGCGCGGGAACGGATGCGAAGGATCAAGGCCGATGGGCGTGAGAATGGGCAACAGCTCGTTGTCAAAATAATTTTCAATCCATTTTTTCTGCGCGGCCGTCCATTTGTGGCGGCGATAGAAATGAATACCGGCGCGGCTGAGTGCAGGCTGCAATACTTTGTTAAACAGATCGTACTGCTCGCGAATCAAGGCCTGTGCCTCTTTTGCCACCGCTTCGATGGTTTCGGCCGCAGTTTTGCCGTTGTCGAGCGGCTGATGCGGGCGCAATTTATTTTCGCGTTTCAACCACGCCATGCGCACTTCAAAAAATTCGTCCAAATTGGAAGACACGATGCACAGAAAACGCAAACGTTCCAACAAAGGAACTTTCGTATCCTGCGCCTGAGCCAGTACACGGCGGTTAAACGCCAACAGGCTGAGTTCTCGGCAGAGAATGCGGTTTTGCTCGGGCATGGTTCACTCCTGAAACATCGGTCATTAACACCATCAAGTATAACGTTTTGCCGACGTTCCGTCAGGTTTCAGACGGCCTTGACAGAAAACCTTATCCCTATTTGAGGCAAGACAAAGGGTTATCCGTTATTTTCTATACCGAAACAGCGGTTTTTGCTATAATGCGCCGTTTAATGCAACCGCAATACCACTGCTAAAGGATAAGAAAATGGGCTTTTTGCAAGGCAAAAAAATTCTGATTACCGGCATGATCTCCGAGCGTTCCATCGCTTACGGCATCGCCAAAGCCTGCCGCGAACAAGGCGCGGAATTGGCATTTACTTATGTTGTCGACAAACTGGAAGAGCGCGTCCGTAAAATGGCGGCCGAACTCGGCTCCGAACTCGTGTTCCGCTGCGACGTTGCCAGCGACGACGAAATCAACCAAGTTTTCGTTGACTTGGGCAAACACTGGGACGGCTTGGACGGCTTGGTTCACTCCATCGGCTTCGCCCCTAAAGAAGCTTTGAGCGGCGACTTCCTCGACAGCATCAGCCGCGAAGCATTCAACACCGCTCACGAAATCTCCGCATACAGCCTGCCTGCGCTGGCAAAAGCCGCCCGTCCGATGATGCAGGGCCGCAACGCCGCAATCGTTGCACTGAGCTACTTGGGCGCCGTTCGTGCCATTCCTAACTACAACGTTATGGGCATGGCCAAAGCCAGCCTCGAAGCCGGCATCCGCTTCACTGCCGCCTGCCTGGGCAAAGAAGGCATCCGCTGCAACGGCATCTCCGCAGGCCCGATCAAAACCCTGGCCGCTTCCGGCATCGCCGATCTCAGCAAACTCTTGGGCCACGTCGCTTCCCACAACCCATTGGGTCGCAACGTTACCACTGAAGAAGTCGGTAACACAGCCGCCTTCCTGCTGTCCGACCTCGCTTCCGGCATCACCGGCGAGATTACGTACGTTGACGGCGGTTACAGCATCAACGCACTGAACGACGAAGAGAACTAAACGGTTTACACGCAAAACGCACTTTCATGATGAAAGTGCGTTTTTTATGACTATTACATTATGGCTTGAATAACTGCATAACCAAAAAGGCCGTCTGAAAGTCAAATACGGATACGAAACATTACCTTTACAGGTTTTTAATGATTATGTTTTCAACATTATTATATTATCATTCCACCTTAATCTGAAATTCCGATAGAGCATTGATTCTAAAGATAACATTCATGTTATCTGATACTTAGCCGCTGATAAAAAGTGGTGTAAAAAAGTAACAGAAAAAATTCAGACGGCCTGTTTTTTCATACAGAAGGCATAGAAGCCGGGCATTTTTAGCATGAAATACAAAATTTAACATTAATGAATTTTTCTTAACCGATAAAGCGTTAATATGCCTGCCGTTTTATTGAACTACATCTGATTTTGACTCAAACACATACAGGAGATTAATTATGTCAATCGCTTCAGAATTTAAAGAATTTATTATGCGTGGCAACGTTGTCGACCTCGCAGTCGGTATGGTTGTCGGTACAGCATTCAGCGGCATCGTCAAATCATTGGTTGACGATGTAATCATGCCTCCTATCGGTCTGCTGATCGGCGGCGTTGATTTCTCCAACCTGTTCATCACCCTGAAAGACGGCGCACAAGCCGCTCCTGCAGAAGGTTACGCCAACTTGGCAGCCGCCCAAGCAGCCGGTGCCGTTACCCTGAATATCGGTCTGTTCATCAACACCGTAATCAGCTTCCTGATCATCGCCGCTGCCATCTTCTGCGTGGTTAAAGCCATTAACTCTGTGAAAAAAACCGAAGCTCCTGCTGAAGAAGCACCAGCAGAGCCTAGCGAAGAAGTTCTGTTGTTGCGCGAAATCCGTGACTCTCTGAACAAAAAATAATCACAATACCCAAACATACACACAAACCAAGGCCGTCTGAAACTATTTCAGACGGCCTTTTCTAACTCCATCGCTCTGACATAGTTGGCTGTTTAAGAAAAACTACAAGCAGCTATCCTTCATTTATTTATAGAAACCTTGCTTACGACCTCATTATTTTTACCCAATAGATAAAGGAAATTATCATTTACCTCTAATTTACCAAGATAAGCGCCATAATCCATTTCATGAGCAGGACAGGTTTGAATCAAATGACGAATACTCTTGTCTTTATTTTCAATATTCCAAAACAAGTCAACTTTATTGATCTGATGTTCCACTTGAATGGAAAAAGTGGTGGATTGAATCTTCTTCTTTTTCCATACCCAGCTATTTTCATAATGGTTCCTCTCTATTTTATTCACTACATCCCCAAGTAAGCAGAATGGAATAGAGAGCTCGTGAAACACACGGTTTACCCCTTCAACTAAGGCAACCAAGAGCATCTTTTTCTTATCAACAGGATTTAAAGCTTCATAGGTACAAAAATCAAATGGAACCTGAACAGTATAGACACCAAGTAAATTTATGATACAAGGATTGCAGACCTTATCCATGCATTCTATGATGATTTTCCAGCAATCCTTAGTTGGAACAGGCTTGAAGAGTCGCTCAAACATAGACGTCATACACTTCGATTCATATACAAACGCTTTTCTACGGCATTTCCAATTTTGATTGTAGTCCTCTATCCTGGCCTCCTCGTATCTTAACGAAGCTGAGTCCATCAACTCCTCGATCCTTTGGCGATTTTCCACATAAGGCCTATCTAATTCAAAATATCTTAACTTCATATTCATACTTCCATGATCTTATTTTTTATACAGGACCAACCCTATGTAAAGGCTAAGTCTTTCAAGGTAGCAATGATTCTGACCTTTAAATATCGAGAACTCCAACTTCTTGATGCTTCATACTTCTCACTCTCCTCAAAAGAAATTTCCTTTTCTTAACTATTCCCTATAGTCGTAGCACTTCTCCTGTAAAAAAGCCCGATGCATTCAACATCGGGCTTTGAACTGGAAAACCAATCTTAGTCTTTGCGTGTTTCCACCAAAATCATTTCGACTGCTACGTCTTCCACTTCTACTTTAGGCACATCCGAACGGCGTGTTTTAGCAACCGGTTCAGGTTGTGGCTGCGCGGCAAAAGCGGCAACGGCTTGCGGATCGGTTTCAACGAAGATCAAATCGCCCAAGCTCTCAGGCACAACAATTTCGACAGGCGCTGCTTCAGCGACGGTTTCAGTTGGTGTGGTAACAGTTTCAGTTGGTACTTCAACCGGTACAACAGTAGCCGTTTCATTCGGAGACAATACTGCAGAAATAGCTTCTTTGACGTTGCTGACCGCAGATGCAAGCAGGGCTTGTTCGGCATCAGCGCCTTCAGTTTGCGCTACGGCAGGCTCGTCTTCGCTTTCAATCGCAAATACGAATGGCTCTGCGCTGGTCACTTCAGGCTCGGATACTACAATCACCAGCGGCTCGGCTTGATCGCTTTCAGAAGACAATGTCGCATTTGCAGCTTCAACCGTTTCATTCAAACCCAAAACATGCGCTACGGCAAAGAGGACTTTGTCGGCGGTATCGGTAATGTTCAGGTATTGCTCGATTTTTGCTGAAGACGGGATATTGCGTTTTTTGCTGTTGGAACGGCGGTCGTTGCGATTGTTGCGCTGACGGTTGTTGCGTTCACGTCCTTGACGGCCGTTGTTTTTCACACCCTCTTCGCTGCGGGCATTGTCGTCCGTTTCAACTTGCGCCTGTTCGCCATCGGCTTGAACGTTCACGTCCTCAACACGGTTTTCCGCAGATTGATTACGGTTGCGCTCGTTGCGACTGTTGTTGCGGCGGCGTTTATTGCCGTTTTGTTCCGCTTGGTTTTCAGACGGCATCTCAGCCAGTGCAGCCACTTCTTGAACATTTACGTCTTCAACCACTTCCTCAACACGGTTGCGCTCGTTGTTGCGCTCGTTGTTGCGATCATCTCGGCGGTTGTTACGGTTGCGGTTGCGGCGGGTGTCTTTACGCTCGTCGTTGCGGCTTTCGTTTGATTTGTTTTCTTCAAACTTGCTGTCGACAGCTTCGGCATTCACTTCGCGCACTTCGACTTTGCTGCCGTCGTTTTTGTTGTTGCGGCGTGGATTTTGACGGCGGCTGTTTGAACGGCGGTTGCTGTTTTGGCTGCGGTTGGTTGTAGTGCGTTTTTCGGCAGGCTCTTGAGCAACTGCGGCAGGTGCAGGCTCGCCGCCGAAAATGCGTTTCAACCAAGCTTTGAAGCTGTCCCACCAAGAGGCTTTTTTCTCAGGGGCGACAGTCGGTGCAGGCTGGGTATGGCGCACGCCTTTGACAGCTGGCTCAGGACGGGAAGCTTTGGCTTTTTCGCTGCCGAAAGGTTTGGCGGATTCGTCTTCTTCCGGCTCGGCGACGCGTTTGTAGCTCGGTTCGCCGTCTTCTTCTACGTCATCAATGCGGATGCGGTTGATTTCGTAGTGCGGATTTTCCAAGTGGATATTTGGAATCAGAACGACGTTTACATCCAAGCGCTCTTCCATCGCAAACAGCTCGGCGCGTTTTTCGTTCAACAGGAAGGTGGCGACATCGACAGGCACTTGTGCATGTACTTCGCCGGTGTTGTCTTTCATTGCTTCTTCTTGAATGATGCGCAAAACGTGCAGGGCGGTGGATTCGATGCCGCGGATGACGCCGGTACCGGCGCAACGCGGACACGCAACATGGCTGCTTTCGCCCAAAGCCGGTTTCAAACGTTGGCGGCTCAATTCCAAAAGGCCGAAACGCGAAAGTTTGCCCATTTGCACGCGTGCGCGGTCTTTTTTGAGCGCGTCGCGCAGGACATTTTCAACATCGCGTTGGTGTTTCGGATTTTCCATGTCGATGAAGTCGATCACGACCAAACCGCCCAAGTCGCGCAGGCGCATTTGACGGGCGACCTCTTCGGCGGCTTCCATATTGGTTTTAAACGCGGTGTCTTCAATGTCAGAGCCGCGAGTGGCGCGGGCAGAGTTGACGTCGATGGAAACCAAAGCTTCGGTGTGGTCGATCACAATCGCGCCGCCGGAAGGCAGGCTGACGCTGCGTGAGAACGCGCTTTCGATTTGGTGTTCAATTTGGAAACGGGAGAACAGCGGCGTGTGGTCTTGATAGAGTTTCAGACGGCCTACATTGCTCGGCATGACGTAGCTCATGAACTCGGCAACTTGGTCGTAAACTTCTTGATTATCCACCAGAATCTCGCCGATGTCGGGACGGAAATAGTCGCGAATCGCACGAATCAGCAGCGAGCTTTCCATAAAGAGCAGGTAAGGGTCATGATGTGCTTTGCCGGCTTCTTCGATGGCTTGCCAGAGTTGTTTGAGGTAGTTCAAGTCCCATTCCAACTCTTCCGCGCTGCGGCCGATACCGGCTGTGCGGGCAATGATGCTCATGCCGTTCGGAATGTCGAGTTCGGCCATGGCGGCTTTCAACTCTTGACGCTCTTCGCCTTCGATACGGCGGGATACGCCGCCACCGCGCGGGTTGTTCGGCATCAATACCAAATAGCGGCCGGCCAGACTGATGAAGGTGGTCAATGCCGCACCTTTGTTGCCGCGCTCGTCTTTTTCGACTTGGACGATGACTTCCATGCCCTCTTTGAGTACGTCCTGAATACGCGCCCTGCCGCCTTCGTAGTCGCGGAAATATGAACGCGATACTTCCTTAAACGGCAAAAAGCCGTGGCGGTCGGTTCCGTAATCGACGAAACACGCTTCCAGCGACGGCTCGATGCGGGTAATGATACCTTTGTAAATATTGCCTTTACGCTGTTCTTTGCCCAGCGTTTCGATGTCCAAGTCCAAAAGGTTTTGGCCATCGACAATGGCAACGCGCAGCTCTTCGGCCTGCGTTGCGTTGAATAACATTCTTTTCATAGTCACCTCGTGAACAGCGGCCGTTTGATTTGTGAATATCTTTTTCAGACGGCCTGTCTGTCCGGTTGGCACTCTTCAAAGGCAAGATGGGAAAATCCCCGTGTAACCAGTATTTGATTTGAAATCCGCAAGGTTGCATGCTTGAGCTCAAGCCATGTGCGGACGGATTCGGATAAAGAAGGAAATAAAGAACAATGCGGCGGAAAGGTTGATGGTTCCGCTGCCGTCCGAATGCTGATGCTTCGGACAAAATAAGGCAGCCTACATCTTCTTATTATCGTAGCGCCGGTAATTTCGGACGGTGCTGCGCGGACTGCGTCTTACGCCCGGCCGGACGGCAGGTTCAATTCAAACTTAATTACGGGATTGCGTTTGCCGGCTTTGAACAAACACAAGGAAATGCTTTGCGGAGTGCGTTTTTAATATAAAATCTCGTTTTAACAATAAATCCGTTTCAGACAGCCTGCGATGGCAGGTTCGGGTCCCGAAACGGACGTTTGGGATTATAGAGAAAATGCACGCAATACGCAAAGATTCAGTCAGCCTGATTGCCGTTGCCGAACACGAGGAAGGCCAACGCCTTGATAACTATCTGATAAAAATCCTCAAAGGCGTCCCGAAAAGCCATATCCACCGCATTATCCGCGCCGGCGAAGTGCGGCTGAACAAAAAACGCTGCAAACCCGACAACCGCATTCAGGCAGGCGATACCGTCCGCATTCCGCCGATACGCATCGCTGAAAAACAAAGGCCGTCTGAAAGCCAGGCCGCGCCTGCGCGCGAATTTGACATCATTTACGAAGACGATGCGCTTTTGGTCATCAACAAACCGTCTGGCGTTGCCGTTCACGGCGGCAGCGGCGTGAGCTTCGGCGTCATCGAACAAATCCGCCGCGCCCGTCCCGAAGCGCGTTATCTCGAACTCGTCCACCGCCTCGACAAAGACACCAGCGGCCTTTTAATGATTGCCAAAAAACGCAGCGCCTTGGTGAAACTGCACGAAGCCATCCGCAACGACCATCCGAAAAAAATCTATCTCGCGCTGGGCGTAGGCAAACTGCCGAACGACCGCTTCCACGTCAAACTCCCCCTGTTCAAATACACCGGCGCACAAGGTGAAAAAATGGTGCGCGTCAGCGAAGACGGTCAATCCGCCCACACCATCTTCCGCGTGTTAAACCGTTTTTCAGACGGCCTTTTGCACCAAGTCGGCCTATCCGACCTGACCTTTGTCGAAGCCACCCTAAAAACCGGCCGCACCCACCAAATCCGCGTCCACCTGCAATCGCAAGACTGCCCCATTGCCGGCGACGAACGCTACGGCGACTATCAGGCCAACAAACGCCTGCAGAAACTCAGTTTGAAAAGAATGTTCCTGCACGCTTCCGAGCTGCACCTCGCCCATCCGCTGACCGGCGAAAAACTGATCCTGAAAGCCCCCTTGCCGCAAGAATTGGCGCAATTTGTTGTAATGTTGGAAAATCAGGAAAAGGCCGTCTGAAAGGAAACCCATGAAACCCAAACTCATCATTTTCGACTGGGACGGCACGCTTGCCGACACCACCAACCCCATCATCCACACCTTTCAGCAAAGCTTTGCCGATTGCGGTCTGCCCGTTCCCGAAGCCGACCAAATCCGTCCGCTCATCGGATACAGCCTCTCCGGCATCATTCGCCGCCTTGCCCAAAACGTCAGCGAACACGTTCAGGAAACCCTGATTGAGACCTATGCCGCGCACTACCTCAATCCCAACAATCACAACATGACCCTATTCCCCGAAGCCCTGCCCTGCCTGCAACGCTTGAAGCAACAAGGCTATTGGCTTGCCGTAGCGACCGGTAAAGGGCGAAGCGGCTTGGACAAAGCCATCGCACAAACCGACACCCAAAACTTTTGGCTGGAAACCGCCTGCGCCGGCGAATATTCGTCCAAACCCGCTCCCGATATGGTACTCGCCCTCTGCGACCGACTGGGTGTTGAGCCGGAAGAGGCCGTCGTCATCGGCGACACCACCCACGACCTAGAAATGGCCACCAACGCCAAAATCCGTGCCATCGCAGTTATCACCGGCGCACATACTGCCAAACAGCTTTCTTCCATGCCCCATATTGCCATGCTCAACAGCTTGGCTGAATTGCCTGATGTATTGGAAACCTTATAAAAGGCTATACAACATCTATATGAAAGGCCGTCTGAAACCTATTTTCAGACGGCCTTTCATTTGTTTTATCGATCCGAGCGCACCCTGACAAATGTTGCAAATTTCGGCGTTCCCTTTTGCGTAAAACCACGATAACGGTAAGTAATCAGCGCACCGATTTTCGGCGGATGGTCGCGGTCTTTATCCTTAAAACCGCTGCCGATACGAAACTCGCCATATTGGTTTTTGCATCCTACCGCACCCAAACGCCCGACATTGCGCCCTTTGCCCTCATAATGACGCGTCACCGTACATTCATCATCATATTCACTTTTCAGCTTCAACAGCTGCCCATTTCTACCGCCTGCATAACGGGCTTCAGGTTGACGCAGCATCACACCTTCCCCACCCAGCGCTTCGACTTGTTTCAAAAAATCCAAAGCATGCTGTTTGTCGCGCACCTTGACTTGCGGAATAACCGTAAACCGTGCCGACGGGTGTGATTTCAGCCATTTCGAAGCCGTTTCCAGCCGCTGATACAGATTACCCTGCGCCTGCGGCACGTCAAAAACATGTAAACGGATGCCGTCCCAATTTCCCGAGGCAGAACGCACCGTCGCGGAAATTTGCTCAAACCGCCCTCGTCCGCTGTACAACTCGCCATCCATCGGAAACGGTGGAAAACCTGCTGTAAAACCTTTGGGCGGTGTAAACGTATAACCCTGACGACTGACCAGCTGCCTGCCGTCCCAATACGCGCGTACGCCATCCAACTTTTCACTCATGGCCCAACCGGCAATATCTTGATTTTTATATTCCTGCGCCAACAACAAATCTGCACCAAACGCCACAGAGATGAAAGAAGCCGCAAAAATCGGTATCATGATCCGCATTACATTATTCATAAGACACTTTTCCAGACTTGCTTTTTATTATATATACATAATAGCAAAAGGCCGTCTGAAACGTAAATAACGTTAATAAGCCTTTCCTAGGAACACCCATGGCACTCCAATTTGAAATCAACGCCGTTACCCCCTTCCGTCAAAACTGCACGCTGATTTGGGATGATGAAACCAAAGAAGCCGTTTTGACCGATGTCGGCGGCGACGTACCCTATTTATTGCAACAAGTCCAAAACAAAGGCCTCAAGCTGACCGCCATTTGGCTGACCCACGGCCATCTTGACCACGCAGGCGGCGTGGTTGAACTTTTAAAAACCTGCGACGTACCCGTTCTCGGCCCGCACAAAGACGACGAATTCCTGCTCCAAGCCCTTCCGCAAACAACGGCGCAATACGGTTTCCCCGTTTCCCCATCATTCACGCCGACACACTGGTTGGAAGAAGGGGAAACGCTCAAGGTCGGCAACCACAGCTTCCAAGTCCTCCACATTCCCGGCCACACCCCCGGCCAAGTCGTTTTTTACAACGTCGAAAACGGACTTTTAGTTGCAGGCGATGTTTTATTTTATGAGACCATTGGTCGTACAGATTTTCCGCGTGGCAATCATGATGACCTCATAAACAATATCCGCGCTAAACTATTAACCCTGCCCGAAACCACGCAAGTTATCGCCGGACACGGCCGCATGACCAGTATCGGGCATGAGAAAAGGTACAATCCGTTTCTGGTTCGTTAATATGAATGTTGTATAAAGCCAACATTCTGGCATACACAGGTTATGCGTATAAAGGAAAACTGGCATACAATTTGCAGGGATAACACCCGAAAGATTAAGTACCTAATCTCCGGCAAATGCCAAAAAGAACTAAAGCGCAAAGATAACAAGGTATTACGCAATACAACCTGATTTATCGAAAACCGGAAATCTCTAAACCCCAAGCCTGACTCGCAGTGAAATTGTTACAAAGTGACAATAAATGTCAGTCAGGCCGTCTGAACGGTTCTGCCGACTCAGGCGGATACAACGGAGATGAGGCGTAATGCCCTGCCGGAATGTGCCGATGTTCTGTTTGTCAAACCGTCGGGTACATCTTTAAGAAGCACAACATTATTTGGGTAAACCGGCAAACTCGCTGCCGGCACTAACAGGCCGTCTGAAAAGTTCGGCTGGTAAAATCAATAAAAGGATTATCAAATGAAAAAAATCGCAAAAGTGGGCTTCGTCCTGCTGGCTACCGGCCTGCTGGCCGCCTGTGCTACTAAGAGCAAAATCACTCCTGAAGGCACTACAGACGAGCCACGCTTCCCTAAACCTTACTCCCTGACCTTCAACAAAGACCGCGGTACATTCCCAACTTTTGACGAGCTGGATCAAATGCGTCCTGGCCTGACCAAAGACGACATCTACAAAATCCTCGGCCGTCCTCACTACGACGAAGGCATGGTTGGCGTGCGTGAATGGGACTACCTGTTCCACTTCTACACCCCAGGCGTAGGTGTTGACCCTGAAAACACTTCCGGCGTTGAAGGCATCACTACTTGCCAATACAAAGTGATCTTCGACAAAGACAAATTTGCACGCAGCTTCTTCTGGAATCCAGTATTCCCTAAAGATGCCGTATGTCCTCCTCCAGCACCTACACCTAAACAAGAGCCTCAAGTGATCATCCGCGAGATCATTAAAGAAGCTCCTCAACGCATCCGTCAATAAGGACAAATTTGAAACGGATCCTATTAGGTATAGCCTTGGCAGCAGGCCTGAACTCTTTGGCCGCTGCCGATGCTGTCAGCGACTATATCCAACGCAAAAAAGTTGTGGTCAATACAGCTAAGGCTGAGCTTTGCTTTGCCGATGACGGTCAGTGCCATCCGGTACTGATTGGCAAGACCACGCCGAAAGGCAAATTCAATATGACGCCGATGATGACCAGCAAACCGGGTTACGGTGGCGAAGTTATCGGCTTTAAAGAAGAAAATGACTTTCTGTTTGCATTACACAGGGTATGGACGCTCAAGCCACAGGAAAGACGCATGGAACGCATCGCCTCCCCTCACGTGGCCGACCGCATCATAACCAATGGTTGTATCAACGTACAAAATAATGTGTACGAAAAACTGCGTCAGTATTTCATTCTGGAAATCATCTGATGTAAGTCAGTCAAACAAAGGCCGTCTGAAACTTTTCAGACGGCCTTTCTTCTCAAACGAAAATTCAACGGCAATTTGCTTGCTCCGTCAGTACCAAACGAAGAATATTTGACCGCTTCATCCTCAATTCATCCTCAAAACCATATCACTTTTTACCATATCCAAAGAACCAACGGTTATTTATGCCGTTTCTCGCCCAATGCTAGAATCGCGCGTTTATATATCGGCTCGCCGAGAAATCAAATAAATAATATAGTGGCAGGAATAGCTTTTATTCCCTGCCCCCTTACACACAAACATCATGACCGATTCTTCTGCCAAATTACCTAATTTGTGGCTGCTGATTGCCGCTGCCGCCTCCATCCTGCTGATTACCATCGGCATGAGGATGACTTTAGGGCTTTTTGTCCTGCCCGTCGTCAACTCGACCGAATTGAGCATGACCCAGTTCAGCCTGATTATTGCCGTTTTCCAATTGATGTGGGGCATATCGCAACCCTTGTCCGGCGCGTTGGCCGACCGTTTCGGCGCGTTTAGGGTTTTAGCCGGCGGTACGGTTCTGTTGATTGCCGCCTGTCTGATGGTGCCGCAAATGCCGACTTATTGGGGGCTGATGCTGGGTATCGGTTTATTGTTGGCATTCGGTACGGGTTCGGGCGGATTTTCCATCATTATGGGACAGGTCGCCGCCAAAACGCCGCCTCATCGGCGCGGCTTGGCTTCCGGCTTGGTCAATGCAGGCGGGTCCGCAGGGCAATTTTTGTTCGCGCCGCTGGTCCAAGGTTTGATTGCCCTCCCCCACGTCGGCTGGACGGGGACATTTTATGTTTGGGCAGTCATTGCCATCTTGATTTTGCCGATTTCTTGGTGGCTGGCCGGCGGCAAACATGCTTCTCATACCGTCCATACCGACAACGGCGGCCAAACCCTGAAGCAGGCCGTCTGCAAGGCTTTCGCCAACCGCAGCTATATCTTGCTGCATTTGGGTTTCTTTACCTGCGGTTTCCACATCGCCTTTTTGGTTACCCACCTGCCGACCGAAATTTCACTTTGCGGCCTCCCCGCTACGGTCGCTTCGACCTCCATTGCCATTATTGGTTTGGCAAACATCGCCGGCTGTATTTTTTCAGGCTGGTGTACCGGCAGATTTTTGGGCAAATACGTCCTCTTCGGTTTATATGCTTCGCGTGTCGCCATGATATTGATTTACCTGGCCGCACCTAAAACCGATTTAAACTTCTATCTTTTCGCCGCCGGACTCGGTTTCACTTGGTTGGCAACCGTCGCCCCCACCGCCGCCATTACCGGCAAACTTTTCGGTACGCGCTACTTGGCCACCCTCTTCGGGTTGACCATGTTGAGCCACCAAATCGGCGGCTTTTTGGGTTCGTACATCGGCGGCATCGTCATCACGCGCTTCAACGATTACGGCTGGATGTGGTACGCCGACGCAGTCTTGGCAGGCGCGGCCGCCCTGTTGAATTTACTGATTCATGAACGGAAAGCGGCTGCCGCCTGACGCGGAAACCTTGGCATTTTAAGGCCGTCTGAAACGTTTCAGACGGCCTTTGCCTTATTCCATTTTTTGTGTTTTATCCACAATCGATATTCCTATCCATTATTTAACACTCCCTTACAAACCCGTTAAAATACTGCCTTTATTATGCTGATTGTCTGACTCTGATGAACTGGTCTTATCTGATCGATGCCATCCCTAAATTTGTCGATGCGGCAAAGCTGACGCTGGAATTGTCGGTATATGGCGTCGTTTTGTCGTTGCTGTTCGGCCTGCCCGTTGCCGTGGTTACGACATACCGCATCCGCCCCTTCTACGCATTGGCACGCGCCTATATCGAGCTGTCGCGCAATACGCCCCTGCTGATCCAATTGTTTTTCCTGTATTACGGCCTGCCGAAAATGGGCATTAAATGGGACGGTTTCACCTGCGGCGTGATCGCACTGGTTTTCTTGGGCGCAAGCTATATGGCGGAAGCCATCCGCGCCGGTATTTTGGCCGTCCCCAAAGGGCAGATCGAAGCGGGCAAGGCCATCGGTTTGAGCCGCTTTCAAGTGTTCCGCTATGTCGAATTGCCTCAGGCATGGGCGGTCGCCGTTCCCGCCATCGGCGCAAACGTATTGTTTTTGATGAAAGAAACATCTATCGTCAGCGCGGTCGGCATTGCGGAATTGTTGTTCGTTACCAAAGACATCATCGGCATGGACTATAAAACCAACGAAGCCTTGTTCCTGCTGTTTGCCAGCTACCTGATCATCCTTCTGCCCGTTTCGCTTTTGGCGCGCTGGGCCGAAAACCGCGTACGGAGTGCAAAATATGGTGTTTGACTGGCTATTTGAAGGACAAAACGCGGCACGCTTGGGCGAAGGCCTGTTGCTGACGGCGCAGATTTCCCTGGCCTCCGTTGCCGCCTCCTGCGCATTGGGTACGCTGTTCGGCTTGGTTTTACGTTCGCGCAACCGGCTCATCCGCTTTATCGGACGGTTTTATCTCGAAACCATCCGAATCGTGCCGATTTTGGTGTGGCTGTTCGGCCTTTATTTCGGCCTATCCGTCTGGACAGGCATCCACATCGACGGATTTTGGGTCTGCGTCTGGGTATTTACCATGTGGGGCATCGCCGAAATGGGCGATTTGGTCCGCGGCGCATTGGAATCGATTGAAAAACACCAGGTCGAATCAGGCCTGGCACTCGGCTTGAGCCGCGGGCAGGTATTCCGCTACATCGAGCTGCCGCAAAGCATCCGCCGCGTATTGCCCGGCGCCGTCAATCTGTTTACGCGCATGATCAAAACCAGCTCGCTTGCCTCCCTTATCGGCGTCATCGAAGTCGTCAAAGTCGGCCAGCAAATCATCGAAAACTCGCTGCTGACGCAACCCAATGCTTCATTTTGGGTTTATGGCCTGATTTTTATGCTGTATTTCTTCTGTTGCTGGCCGCTGTCGCTGATGGCGGCAAAACTTGAACAAAAATGGGAACACTGACATGGCCTTACTGAGCATCCGCAACCTGCACAAACAATACGGCAACGTAACCGCCATTCAATCCTTAGACTTGGACTTGGAAAAAGGCGAAGTCATCGTACTGCTGGGCCCGTCCGGCTGCGGCAAATCCACCCTCCTGCGCTGCGTCAACGGTTTGGAACCGCACCAAGGCGGCAGCATCGTGATGGATGGAGTCGGCGAATTCGGCAAAGACGTTTCCTGGCAAACCGCCCGGCAAAAAGTCGGCATGGTCTTTCAAAGCTATGAACTGTTTGCCCACATGACCGTCATCGAAAACATCCTCTTAGGCCCGGTGAAAGTACAAAACCGCAACCGTGCCGAAGCAGAGGCACAAGCCGACAAACTGCTGGAACGCGTCGGCCTGCTCGACCGCAAAAACGCCTATCCGCGCGAACTCTCCGGCGGCCAGAAACAACGCATCGCCATTGTCCGCGCCCTGTGCCTGAATCCGGAAGTCATCCTGCTGGACGAAATCACCGCCGCACTCGACCCCGAAATGGTGCGCGAAGTCTTGAAAGTGGTTTTAGAACTCGCCCATGAAGGCATGAGCATGCTCATCGTAACCCATGAAATGGGGTTTGCCCGCAAAGTTGCCGACCGCATCGTCTTCATGGACAAAGGCGGCATCGTCGAATCGTCCGACCCCGAAACCTTCTTCTCCGCCCCCAAAAGCGAACGCGCCCGCCAATTCTTGGCAGGCATGGACTACTGATTTTATTTTCAGGCCGTCCAAACCCTTTTTCAGACGGCCTCCACTTTCAACCAAACATTTGAAAAGGAAACACTCATGCAATTGAATGCCAAATTCAAAGCCCTCCTCGCCTCTGCCGCCATCGCCGTTGGCCTGACTGCTTGCGGAGGCAGCTCCGGCGATGCCCAATCTTCACAAAGCAGCGGCGCGGCGACCGTTGCCTCCATCAAAGAAAAAGGCGTCATCCGTATCGGTGTATTCGGCGACAAGCCTCCGTTCGGCTATGTTGACGCCAACGGCAAAAACCAAGGCTTTGACGTTGAAATCGCCAAAGACCTGGCCAAAGACCTGCTCGGCAGCCCCGACAAAGTCGAATTCGTCCTGACCGAGGCCGCAAACCGCGTCGAATACGTCCGTTCCGGCAAAGTCGACCTCATCCTCGCCAACTTCACCAAAACACCCGAACGCGCCGAAGCCGTCGATTTCGCCGATCCTTACATGAAAGTGGCCTTGGGCGTAGTTTCCCCCAAAGACAAACCGATTACCGACGTTGCGCAATTGAAAGACCAAACCCTTCTGGTCAACAAAGGCACCACCGCCGACGCCTTCTTCACCAAAAGCCATCCTGAAGTCAAACTGCTGAAATTCGACCAAAATACCGAAACCTTCGACGCACTGAAAGACGGTCGCGGCGTAGCACTCGCCCACGACAACGCCCTGTTGTGGGCATGGGCAAAAGAAAACCCGAATTTTGAAGTCGCCATCGGCAACCTCGGCCCTGCCGAATTCATCGCCCCAGCTGTTCAAAAAGGCAACACCGACCTCCTGAACTGGGTCAACGGCGAAATCGCCGCTATGAAAAAAGACGGCCGTCTGAAAGCCGCCTATGAAAAAACCCTCTTGCCCGTGTATGGCGAGAAAGTCAAACCGGAAGAATTGTTGGCGGAATAAACCGACTATTTTCTCGGCAAAAAGTCACTTGGCCGTATTTCAGCCATCCGATTTGTGATTGATTAAAACAAATATCATACCTAACAACAGGCCGTCTGAACGTATTATCGATATCTTCAGACGGCCCATTGTTTAAAAACGAATAACATGATAACCTTTTAATAATGGATGAAATAATTCGTCCGATATTTCCACAAAGCAAAAAGGACTCTATCTTATGAACCGTCGTCAATTTATCGGCAGCGCTGCTGCTGTTTCCCTCACCGCCGCCGCTTCTTTCGCCCGTGCTCACGACCATACAGGCCATGCACACCATGCTGGTCACTCGCATTCTGCACCGCGCGCCTACGAAGCTGCGCGCAAAGCGGCCGCACATTGCGTTGAAGCCGGTCAAATCTGTCTGGCACACTGCATCGCCCTGTTGAGCGAAGGCGATACCTCCATGAAAGACTGCGCAGCCGGCGCTAACCAAATGTTGGCACTGTGCGGCACATTGCAAAACCTCGCTGCCCAAAATTCACGCCTGACCCCGTCTTTGGCAAAAGTGTGCATCGAAGCCTGCAAACAATGTTCCGCCGCCTGCAAAGAACACGCCGGCCACCACGCCGAGTGCAAAGCCTGCTACGAATCTTGCTTGGCTTGCATTAAAGAATGCGAAAAAATTGCTGCTTAATCAATATTAAAAAAGGCCGTCTGAATTTCAGACGGCCTTTTATTTTGCTATTTTGTTTACGCTATTCGGCTGCAAGCTCTTGCTCATCGAGCAGATTTTTCCGAACAATCGCAGGATTGCCCGCAGCCACGCAATAAGGCGGCACATCTTTAGTAACCACCGAACCTGCGCCGATTACCGCGCCCTTACCGATGGTAACGCCGCCCATGATAATCGCACGTCTACCAATCCAGACATCGTCTTCAATCACAATCGGGCGAATGTCCGTATAGCCTTCAAAGCGGCGGGTTTCAGGGTTGAATTTGTGGTTGGTCGAATAAAACAGGCATTCCGGCCCCATCATCACGTTCTTGCCGAGGGTCAGGCCGCGGCAGATTTCGCAATTGACGCCGATACCCGAATTGTCGCCAATTACCGTATCCGGAAAAACATATCCGCCTTTTTCAATATTGACGTTTTTGCCGATGTTAGGGGAAATGCACGCAGCCAAAGCAGCACGGAATTTTTGCGCAATTCTGCCGAATGGTTTGCAATAAGACGGAGGCAACATTCCTCCCCAAACACGCAAAATGCACGTCAATATCCTTTTCCACATTAATTCCGTCTCCTGTTCGTACAAGCGTAAATATTATTCAGACTATTATTCTTCTTAAAGTTTCACATCAGAGGAGGTTTTACATCCCCTTTTCAGTTAGATTACAATCTGACCGCATAATATTTGGTTTGAGAGTCTATTCTAAACTGTTCTCGTCTGTTGCGAAACTGCCCGCTACGCAAAATATCCGCTTGACGAAACAGCCAAAAATAGCGAAAATCCTACGCTTAACTGAAGTACAGGCAAAACCCCTGTGCCCGCTTAATCGAAAGGAAATCAAATGAAACAAGGTATTCACCCGAACTACCACGAAATCAACGTTACCTGCTCTTGCGGCAACAAATTCGTGACCAAATCCGCAATGGAAAAAGACAGCTTCAACGTTGAGGTTTGCTCTCTGTGCCACCCTTTCTACACCGGTACTCAAAAAATCGTCGACACTACCGGTCGTGTGGACAAATTCAACAACAAATTCGGCAACCTGTTCAAACGCTAATTGCCGCTTTGTCAAAAAGACTGCTTCGTGCAGTCTTTTTTGCATTCAGGCCGTCTGAAACCTTTCTTTTAGACGGCCTGAGCTTTTGGGCATCAACCGAATGCCATATCATTCCAAACACCCGATAAAAACGAGCCGTAAGCATTATTTTACAAAGCCCTCCGGTCCGGCATATCGCGCAAACCCGTCAAACCCTGTACCATTGCTATTCAAACCAACCGTTTTTTGACCTTCCATGCTGACTTACACACCGCCCGATCCGCGCCGCCCCCAAAAAACCCATGAAAAACCATGGCTACTGCTGCTGATGGCTTTTGCCTGGCTGTGGCCGGGCGTGTTCTCGCATGACTTGTGGAACCCTGCCGAACCCTCCCTCTTTACCGCCTCCGAATCCATGAAAAACGGCGGCAGCCTGCTGGTTGCACAAATCTTCGGCCAACCCGACTTTACTATCTCCCCTGCTTTTTTGTGGGCGGCAACCGCATTCCAAACCCTGTTTTCGCCTTGGGCAGCCGATGCCTATGATGCCGCGCGTTTTGCCGGCGTGGTATTCACCGCCATCGGACTGACCGCCTGCGGTTTTGCCGGTTTCAATTTTCTCGGCAGACACCATGGCCGCAGCGTTGTCTTAATCCTTATAGGCAGCATCGGTTTACTGCCCATCGCCCACTTTCTCAATCCCATGTCGGCCGCCTTTGCCGCGTTTGGATTGATTCTGTGCGGCTTTTCACTGGCACGCCGCCGCGTCATTATTGCCATTTTGCTGTTGTGCGGCGGCTGGGTTTTACTCTCCCTTTCCTCAGGCTATCTGCTGGCCGTGGCCATGATTTTTTTGGCACTTGCCCTGTCGTTCCATTCCACTTGGCAGAGCAAACGCTATCTGCTGACCCTGATTGGTGCCATCGTCGTTTCCCTGCCCCTGCTGATTCTGTATCCGCTGGTTTTATCAAAAACCAATCCTGAATGGTTTGATATTTGGTTCAACCATTATTCCTTAGGCGTATTCGGCGGTTTCCATCAGATTCAGACGGCCTTCAACCTGCCCTATTATCTGAAAAACCTGCTGTGGTTTGCCCTGCCTGCTTGGCCGCTGGCAGCATGGACGCTCAGCCGCACGCGTATCCACGATAAAAACTGGGGCATTCTGAGTCTGTCGTGGCTGATTATCATGATAGCCCTACTCGCCATCAATCCGCAACGCCTGCAAGACAACCTCGTTTGGCTGTTGCCGCCGCTCGCCCTGCTCGGCGCGGCACAACTGGACGGCCTGCGTCGCGGCGCAGCGGCATTTATCAACTGGTTCGGCATCATGGCATTCGGTTTGATTGCCGTCTTCCTGTGGCTGGGCTTCTTCGCCATGAACTACGGCTGGCCTGCCAAACTGGCCGAACGCGCCGCCTATTTCAGCCCGTATTACATCCCCGACATCGACCCGATTCCGATGGCCGTCGCCCTGCTGTTTACCCCGTTATGGCTCTGGGCGATTACGCGTAAAAACATCCGCGGCCGCCAAGCCGTGACCAACTGGGCAGCCGGCGTTACCTTGGCCTGGGCCTTGCTAATGACCCTGTTTTTACCGTGGCTCAACGCCGCCAAAAGCCATGCGCCGGTTGTACACCAAATGGAAGCCGCGCTTTCTGCCGAATTGAAACAGAAACTTTCAGACGGCCTCGAATGTATCAGCATCGACGGCCAAGACCAGCGCACACGAATCGCATGGACACAATACAGCCATATTAAAACCACAACCGACAACCCATCCTGCCGCTACCGCCTCATCCGCCAAGCCGCCAACATCGGCGCACCTTCAGGCTGGCAAACCTTGTGGCAAGGCGCAAGACCGCGCAACAAAGCCGAGACTTTCCTATTGCTGGAAAAAACTGCGGCGCAGTAAGCCACACCAGCCTCAAAACTGAATATCCTCAATCCAACAAAGGCCGTCTGAAAGAACTTTTATCCTTTCAGACGGCCTTTGACTCACTTTAACACCGCTTCCCGTACAATGGCTCTTTTCCCTTATCTGCCAAAAATATGAAACCCAACCGCCTTTTGCCCCTCGTCCTCTTATTGACCGCCCTCTCCGCCCATGCCAAAGACTTCATCATCTACGACCGCATGGACTACGTCGGCAAACCCGACCTGACTGCAGACAAACTCTCCAAAGTGTTCTTGGTTTACGAAAGCGAGCTGGTCAAACCCGATCCGACGGGCAAACGCAAACATGGCGTACTCAACGAAGCGCGTATCCGCGAATTGGCCAAACAATCGCGCCGCGAAGGCTACCGCACCATTTCCACCGACATCGAAAGCTGGTTTGCTGAAAAAGACGGCCAGCTGCTGACCCCCGACGAATTGAGAACCGACTTCGCGCGGATGTACCAAATCTTTAGAGAAGAAAACCCGCGCGCCTTCATCAGTAACTACGGCATGCCTTCCGAACACCTGCACGGCATCCGCCACTACCGCCCCAACGTTGACAACGAAGCCATCTTGGCCAAATGGCGGCAAGTCAGCAAACGCCGTGCGCCCACCGCCGCTATCAGCGACTATGCCAATCCTGTGTTCTACATCACTTCCCCCGATTTGGTGCAATGGGAAAAAGACGTAAAAACCGCCGTTGACGACATCCATCAACGCTTTCCCAACAAAAAAATCATCGGCTACATCTGGCCGCAATATTATTCGGCCACCAACAGTCCTTATTTCAAACAGTTCATCGACCCCGTTCGTTGGCGCAAAATGCTCGAAATCAGTAAGAAATACACAGACGGCGTGATTATTTGGTCGGACAAACGCGATGAAAACAACCAAATCGTGCGCTGGAACGATCCGCGCATCCAAGCCACGATGAAAGCGACTCAAGCCTTCATCCATGCCAATGCCAAAGAAATCAAAGTAGAAGGTTTGCAGAAATATTAAAAACAAGGCGGGCATGTTTGCCCGCCTCTTTATATACCTACACAGCTGTCTGTATGTTTGACACAACACGCGACAAAACGACCGTAGCACCAATGCTTCTGCATTCTTTCACACGTTTTTACCCGTTATTCTTAAGCACAGGCCGTCTGAAAATTGCCCGAATATCCAATACCCTTTACAATACCCGTAATTAAAATACATTTTTCGACACCCCTCTCCTGCATGAGTTCCACACCCTTCATCGAAATGAAAGACGTTGCCTTCGCATATGGCGACCGTCCTATTCTGAACAACATCAACTTCAGCATTCCACAAGGCAATTTCGCCGCCGTAATGGGTGGTTCGGGCAGCGGTAAAACCACGCTGATGCGCCTGATTACGGGTCAAATCCACCCACAATCGGGAAAAGTGCTGATTGAAGGGCGCGATTTGGTCGCATTTTCGGCGCAGGAGCTGTACGAACACCGCCGCCGCATGGGCGTTTTGTTCCAACACGGCGCATTGTTCACCGACTTATCCGTCTTCGACAACATCGCCTTCCCTATGCGCGAGCTGACGGATTTGCCCGAAGCGGTCATCCGCGATTTGGTGGTGTTGAAACTGAATGCAGTCGGTTTGCGCGGTGTTGAAAACCTGATGCCTTCCGAGCTTTCCGGCGGTATGTCGCGTCGTGTCGCCCTCGCGCGTACGATTGCGCTCGACCCTGAAATCATGTTGTACGACGAGCCTTTTACCGGCCTCGACCCGATTTCGCTGGGCGTCATCGCCCACCTCATCAGCCGCGCCAACAAAGCCCTGCGCTCCACCAGCGTCATGGTAACGCATGATATTGAAAAATCATTGGAAATTGTCGATCAAGTCATTTTCCTGGCACACGGCGAAATCATGTTCTCCGGCTCACCCGAAGAAATGCGTGAACTCGACTCGCCTTGGGTGCGCCAGTTTGTCGGCGGCTTGGCAGACGGTCCTGTCGCATACCGCTATCCGGCGCAAACGACTTTAAAACAAGACTTGCTGGGCTGATGTTCAGACGGCCTGAAGCTTAAACAAGGCCGTCTGAAAACCATTTAACCAATCAACTGAAACCTATGAATTTTATCCGTTCCGTCGGGGCAAAAACCCTCGGCTTCATCCAATCGCTGGGCAGCATTACGCTGTTTTTCCTGCATATCCTGGCCAAATCAGGCACGGCATTTACCCGCCCGCGCCTGAGCATCCGCCAGGTTTACTTTGCAGGCGTGTTGTCTGTCCTGATTGTTGCTGTGTCCGGCCTGTTTGTCGGCATGGTGTTGGGCTTGCAGGGCTATACGCAGCTGGCAAAATTCAAATCCGCCGATATTCTGGGCTATATGGTTGCCGCTTCCCTGTTGCGTGAATTGGGTCCCGTATTGGCGGCTATTCTGTTTGCCAGCAGCGCGGGCGGTGCCATGACCAGCGAAATCGGCTTGATGAAAACCACCGAGCAGCTTGAAGCAATGAACGTGATGGCGGTCGACCCTGTGGCACGCGTGGTTGCACCGCGCTTTTGGGCGGGTGTGTTTTCCATGCCTTTGCTGGCGTCGATTTTCAACGTTGCCGGTATTTACGGCGCGTATTTGGTCGGCGTCGAATGGCTGGGTTTGGACGGCGGTATTTTCTGGTCGCAAATGCAAAACAACATTACCTTCCATTACGACGTCCTCAACGGCTTAATCAAATCCGCCGCTTTCGGCGTAGCCGTTACGCTGATCGCCGTACATCAGGGTTTCCACTGCGTACCGACCTCCGAAGGTATTTTGCGCGCCAGTACACGCACCGTAGTGTCTTCCGCCCTGACCATCCTCGCCGTCGACTTTATGTTGACCGCGTGGATGTTTACCGACTAAAGGCCGTCTGAAACGACACTTAAAAAGAATGAAACAAGGACAATAGCACATGAAAAAAAATGCTTTGGAATTTTGGGTAGGACTGTTTGTCTTACTGGGCGCGGCCGCTATCGGCTTCCTCGCCTTCCGCGCCGCCGGCGGACAATCGTTCGGCAAATCCTCTCAAACCTACACCGTCTATGCCGATTTCAGCGACATCGGCGGCTTGAAAACCAACGCTCCGGTCAAATCCGCAGGCGTACTGGTGGGCCGCGTTGCCTCCATTCAGCTCGACCCTAAATCCTATCAGGCAAAAGTCGCCCTCAATCTGGACAGCCAATATCAGTTCAGCAGCGACGTTTCCGCACAAATCCTGACTTCAGGCCTGTTGGGCGAACAATACATCGGCCTGCAACAAGGTGGCGATACCGATTCTTTGGCGGCAGGCGACACCATTACTGTCACCAGCTCCGCCATGGTTTTGGAAAACCTTATCGGCAAATTCATGACCAGCTTTGCCGAGAAAAACGCAGATGGTGAATCTGCCGGTCAAAACAAACAATAAACACATATCCACTCAATATTCAGGACACTCCCATGAAAAAAACTTCCTTCATCAGCGCATTGAGCATCGGCGTATTGAGCATCAGCATGGCATTTGCCTCTCCTGCCGACGCAGTCAACCAAGTCCGTGAAAACTCCGTTCAAGTGCTGAAAATCCTCAACAGCGGCGATGCCAACACTGCACGCCAAAAAGCTGAAGCCTACGCCATCCCTTACTTCGACTTCCAACGCATGACCGCTTTGGCCGTCGGCAATCCATGGCGTACTACAACTGACGCACAAAAACAAGCGTTGACCAAAGAGTTCCAAACCCTGCTGATCCGCACCTACTCCGGCACCATGCTGAAATTCAAAAACGCCAAGGTCAACATCAAAGACAACCCGGTCGTCAACAAAGGCGGTAAAGAAATCATTGTCCGCGCCGAAATCAACGTTTCCGGCCAAAAACCGGTCAACATGGACTTCACCACCTACCAAAGCGGCAGCAGATACCGCGCATACAATGTCGCAGTCGAAGGCGCAAGCTTGGTTACCGTATACCGCAACCAATTCGGCGAAACCATCAAAGCCAAAGGCATCGACGGCCTGATTGCTGACTTGAAAGCCAAAAACGGCGGTAAATAATCCACCCACGCACCATGCCGCCTAATGTTCAGACGGCATGGTGCCTTACATCATAAAGACACCATGCAAACAGAAATCCGCAACGGCACGCTCTACATCAGCGGCGACGTTACCGTCAAAACCCTGACTGCCTCCGCCTTTGCGCGCTACGAACAACAATGCCGTCTGAAAGAAACAGACAGCATAGACTTCAGCCAAGTAGGCAAAGCAGATTCAGCCTGCGTTTCTCTGCTGCTCAACGCTCTGCGCCGGACAGATAAAAAACCGACCATTCAAAATATTCCCGATTCCGTCCGCGCACTGGCCGAACTTTACGAAATCAAAGACTGGTTGCAATCATGAAAAAAACCACCGCTTCCCTCTGCCTCATCATCAGCCTTGCCTCCGCTCCCGCACTTGCCGAACGCAATCCGGCTGACCCTTACGAAGGCTACAACCGTACCGTTTCCAAGTTCAACGACAAAGCAGACAAATACGTCCTTTCCCCTGTCGCACGCGGTTATCGTAAAGTAACGCCCAAACCGGTGCGTACCGGCGTGAGCAACTTCTTCAACAACCTGCGCGATGTCGTCAGCTTCGGCAGCAACATGCTGCGCCTTGACGTTAAACGCGCCAGCGAAGACCTCGTCCGCGTCGGCATCAACACCACCTTCGGCCTGGGCGGTTTAATCGACGTAGCCGGTGCAGGCGGCGTACCCAGCAATAAAAACACCCTCGGCGACACCTTCGCCTCATGGGGTTGGAAAAACAGCAACTACTTCGTCGTCCCCCTGCTCGGCCCGTCTACCGTACGCGATACCGTCGGCAACGCCGTTACCACCGTCTATCCGGTTAAAAACGCCGTCTTCCACACCAGCGCAGGACGCTGGGGCACAATCGGCCTGCAAGCCATCAACACCCGTAAAGAACTGCTCGACCTGACCGACAGCCTCGAAGGAGCAGCCATCGACAAATACAGCTACACACGCGACCTTTACATGAAAGTCCGCACCCAACAAACCGGCGGCACGCTCCCTCAAAGCGAAGACGACAATATCGACATCGATGACTTGGTGGACAGCAATGCTACTTCCGAACCGGTAGCACCCCAATCCGCTCCAGCAGAAATCCCCGATACAGCCAACCCTCAAACCCTGTATCAAACACCATCAGAAAACCCCTGATTGTTCCCAAAAATAAAGGCCGTCTGAAATTCAGACGGCCTTTATCCCCCAAAAGATAGCCAGTCCACCACCTTTGCTATATCATTCAACTATACAGAAACCAAGGAAAACATCATGTACGAAGTCAACCGCAGCGTCTTCCTGCTTATCCCCCTTGATCCTTTTTGGAACTGGCTGAAATCCCTGCCCGGCAATCACCTTGATGGCCTGACACTTGAAGATATCCAAGCCGATGCCAATTCCTACCTCGTTCGCCCGTGCGAGACTGCCGACGAAGTATGGGACGAAATCGAAGCGCGTTTTGAAGATATTTTTGCTGCCGAATTGGCTGACTGGTGCGAAGACGAAAGCGAATGGCCGGATTTGAATGCTGACATTTTCAACGAATGGTTCGACATCCAACTCTCCACCGTAATTACCGACCTCGAACACGAACCAATCGCACGCGAAGAGTTCCAACCCATCAATCTTAACTGATGAAACTGACCGTCCGCAACTACCACCTCGACGGCTACGGCCACGTCAACAATGCGCGCTATCTCGAATTTCTCGAAGAAGCGCGCTGGACGTTTTTTCAAGAGCATGACCTTCTGTCCGAACTCAAAGGCATCATGCTCGTTGTTGCACGCGTTGATATCCGCTATCGCCGCCCGTCGCTTGAAGGCGATGTTTTAACCTTTACAGGCCGTCTGAAAGACATCGGCACACGCCACATCATCCTCAGTCAAACCGCGACCCTGCCCAACGGCAAAGCCGCCATCGAAGCCGAAGTTACCCTTATGCCCGTCAGCAGCGAAAGCGGTCGCAGCATCAGCGTTCCCCAAACCTTAGCACACGCCATTCAAAACCTTACATCATGAAAAAAATACTCACACTCCTTGTCGTTGCCACGATTGGCGCGCTTCTTGCCTTTGTCCTTATCCCCAGCAACAAAACTGCCCCTGATTTCGCCCTGCCCGACCTGCAAGGCAAAACCATTACCAACGCCGATTTGAAAGACAAAGTTACCCTCATTAACTTCTGGTTTCCCTCCTGCCCCGGCTGCGTGAGCGAGATGCCTAAAATCATCAAAACCGCCCAAGATTATCAAGGCAAAAACTTCCAAGTCCTCGGCATTGCCCAACCCATCGACCCCATTGAAAGCGTCCATCAGTACGTCAAAGAATACGGCCTTCCTTTCACCGTCATGTACGATGCCGACAAAACTGCCGCAAAAGCCTTTGGCACACAGGTTTACCCAACTTCCGTCCTGATTGACAAAAACGGTAACATCCTCAAAACCTACGTTGGCGAACCCAATTTCACCCAACTCTACCAAGAAATCGACCAAGCCCTCGCCCAATAAATCCAAGGCCGTCTGAAACCATATTTCAGACGGCCTAAAACCGAAATATCCTTTATAATAAGCAACATTTTATCCGTTCAGACACCAAGCTCCTCTATTAACAAAGGCCGTCTGAAACAACCGAATACCCATAAGAGAACATCATGAAATTTATCGACGAAGCAAAAATCGAAGTCGCCGCAGGCAAAGGCGGTAATGGCGCAACCAGTTTCCGCCGCGAAAAATTCGTACCGCGCGGCGGCCCTGACGGCGGCGACGGTGGCAAAGGCGGCAGCGTTTGGGCAGAAGCTGACGAAAACACCAACACCCTCGTCGAATACCGCTTCGTCAAACGCTACCAAGCCAAAAACGGCGAAAAAGGTCACGGCTCCGACCGCTACGGCGCAGGTGCGGACGACATCGTCCTCAAAATGCCCGTCGGCACCCTCATCCGCGACCTTGACACCGACGAAATCGTCGCCGACCTCACCCACCACGGCCAGCGCGTCTGCCTTGCCAAAGGCGGCAAAGGAGGTTTGGGCAACATCCACTTCAAATCTTCCGTCAACCGCGCGCCCAAACAATCCACGCCCGGCGAAGAAGGCGAAACCCGGTCCCTACAACTCGAACTCAAAGTCCTCGCCGATGTCGGCTTGTTAGGCATGCCCAATGCCGGTAAATCCACCCTGATTACCGCCGTATCCGCCGCGCGCCCCAAAATCGCCAACTATCCCTTCACCACCCTGCATCCGAACTTAGGCGTCGTGCGCATCGACGAAAACCACAGCTTCGTCATGGCAGACATCCCCGGCCTGATTGAAGGCGCGGCTGAAGGCGCAGGCTTGGGACACCGCTTCCTCAAACACTTATCACGTACCGGCCTGCTGCTGCACGTCGTCGATTTGGCGCCCTTCGACGAAACCGTCAACCCCGCCGAAGAAGCCCTCGCCATCATCAACGAATTGCGCAAATACGACGAAGAACTCTACGGCAAACCGCGCTGGCTGGTGCTGAACAAACTCGACATGCTCGACGAAGAAGAAGCCCAAACGCGCACTGCCGCCTTCCTCGAAGCCATCGGCTGGAACTATCCGAAACCAGACGACCGCTTCCAATTCGACATGGAAACCCCGCGCCTCTTCCAAATCAGCGCCCTGACCCACCAAGGCACGCAGGAATTGGTACACCAAATCAACCAATACCTGACTGAGAAAAAACGCATCGAAGCCGAAAAAGCCGAAGCGGAGCAGGCAGCGGCAAATGTTGAGATTGCCGAGCAGCAACCTAAAACGGATACCGGCGTATTTAAGCCGGAGTAAAAAATTTCAGACGGCCTTTTTAATATAATATAGGGCTGTCCGAATACAGGAATAAAAAGCAAGGAAGAGCATGATTTCTGATAAACAACGTACCGAGTTGGCGAAAAAGCAAGCCATGCTTAAAATTTTGTATCAGGCATGGCTGGCAGAAAAACGGAAATACGCCGTAATCACGGTAGTCGATAATGAAGGCAACCTTATCGAATACCATCCTTCCGGTAATCAAAGAACAGTAGGCCATGTCAAACAACCGGCCTAAAGCGATTTTTTACTGTGGTGCCAACGGTTCGGGCAAATCTACCCTGCGCCAATTCAATCAAGACCGTGTCTCGTTAGTGATTGATTCTGACCATATCGCAGCGGAAATTAACCCTGAAATGCCTCGCTTAGCCGATATGGAAGCGGGAAAAACTGCATTGCGCTTATTCCGTCAAGCGTTGGATAATCGAATTTCTTTTTCCATGGAATCGACCTTATCCGGCAAATCCGCCCTTACCCGCATTCAAACGGCCCGCAATGCCGGATTCTACGTCATACTCAACTATATCGGTCTTGCGACGCCCGAATTAAATATCCGCCGTATGCAGGAGCGCGTCGCAAGCGGCGGACACTGGATAGATCCTGAGTTAATCCTCAAACGCTACCATGTGAGCCTGCAAAACCTTCATACCGCATTACCGTTTGCCGATGAAAGTTTTATTTTTGATAACTCATCGGTTTATCCACAGCTGCAAATATGGATAAATCAATATCAATATTTAAAAAACAAACATTTAGCCGATTGGGTAAATCCAATCGAGCAAACCATACTTTCAAATGGATTAATTTTTGATTCTTTTTTAGCTTATGAATAAAGAATTTGCCTGCACAAAAAATCCAAAATAATTTCCCTCTGTTTACACAAAATTTGAAAATTCCATGACCACCATCTACAACACCCTTACCCGTCAAAAAGAACCCTTCTCCCCCATCGACCCTAAAAACGTGCGTATGTACGTTTGCGGCATGACCGTTTACGACTACTGCCACTTAGGCCATGCCCGCGTGATGGTTGTATTCGACATGATTGCCCGCTGGCTGCGCGAGTGCGGTTATCCGCTCACTTATGTGCGTAACATTACCGACATCGACGACAAAATCATCGCCCGCGCGGCTGAAAACGGCGAAACCATCGGCGAACTGACCGCGCGTTTCATTCAGGCTATGCACGAAGATGCCGATGCACTGGGCGTGTTGCGTCCAGATATTGAGCCGAAGGCGACGGAAAACATTCCGCAAATGATTGCCATGATTGAAACCCTGATTCAAAACGGCAAGGCATATCCTGCCGCAAACGGCGACGTTTACTACGCTGTGCGCGAGTTTTCCGCTTACGGCCAATTATCGGGTAAATCGTTGGATGACTTGCGTGCAGGCGAGCGTGTAGAAGTGGACGGTTTCAAACGCGATCCGCTTGATTTTGTGTTGTGGAAATCCGCCAAAGCAGGCGAACCTGCATGGGAAAGCCCGTGGGGCAACGGCCGTCCGGGTTGGCACATCGAATGCTCCGCCATGAGTGAAAACCTGTTCGGCGATACTTTCGACATCCACGGCGGCGGCGCGGATTTGCAGTTCCCGCACCATGAAAACGAAATTGCCCAAAGCGTCGGCGCGACGGGGCATACCTGCGGCCATGACCACGCGCAAACTCACCACGGCCAAAGCATCGCCAGCCACGTCAAATACTGGCTGCACAACGGCTTCATCCGTGTGGACGGCGAAAAAATGTCCAAATCGTTGGGTAACTTCTTCACCATCCGCGAAGTGTTGAAACAATACGACCCTGAAGTCGTACGTTTCTTCATCCTGCGCGCCCACTACCGCAGCCCATTGAACTACTCCGACGCGCATTTGGACGACGCAAAAGGTGCGCTGACCCGTCTGTACACCACGTTGAAAAACACACCAGCGGCTGAGTTTGACTTATCTGAAAACGCCAACGACTACACCCGCCGTTTCTACGCCGCCATGAACGACGATTTCGGTACGGTCGAAGCGGTTGCCGTGTTGTTTGAGCTGGCAGGCGAAGTGAACAAAACCAATGATGCGCACCTCGCCGGCTGCCTGAAAGCTTTGGGCGGCATCATCGGCCTGCTGCAACGCGACCCGATTGAATTCCTGCAAGGCGGTACTGTTTCAGACGGCCTATCCAACGAGGAAATCGACGATTTGATCGCCCGCCGCAAACAGGCGCGCGCGGACAAAAACTGGGCGGAATCCGACCGTATCCGCGACCTTCTGAACGAACACAAAATCATTCTGGAAGACAATGCCGGCGGTACAACTTGGCGTCGCGGTTGATTTCATGGCATAGATAAAAGGCCGTCTGAAACTGTGCTTGAATTTCGGCTGTTGGGAAAAAAGGAATTTTGCAAAGGTCTCAGGTTTTCAGACAACCTTCATGTGTAAAGCAGATAAAAAACGCACCCGAAGGTGCGTTTTTCTAATAGATGTTACAAATTAAGCAACAGCAATATCTGAATCAATCCAGAGTTCGTTAGAACCGGTGTGGTAAACATGATAAGTATTGCCTTCATAATTAACTTGTGAGCTTGCAACTTTACTAATCTCACTTAAATCCACTTTATCACCTTCATTACCATCAACAATTAACACGTTGTTGTGAGATTTACCACTGTCATCAACCGTTGCTTTAGCACTGTGGTTTCTCTCAACATCATCTTTGTGGATCATAACTGTGTTGTTTAACGTACCTTTAATATCAATCTTCTCAAAGTTAGAGATCGATAAAATCTTGGTCATAATTGCTTCGCCATCTCGGTTCACAAACTCAAGTGTATCGAAATCATCACCACCATCAATAGATATTCCTTTGTAAATAGAGTCATGCTGAATAGTACCTGATGTTCTTACAATATCATCGCCTGAACCCATATCTACTCTTGCATTGTATACTCCATAGGAGAACGGTTCACCTGTATCACGCGCTTCAAGAATATCATTACCCGCGCCCATATTAATAGTGCCGCCAATTTGATCAAAGCTTGCATAGTCATTACCGCTACTGCCCATACCGTTACTATCTATAGTATTAGATGATACCCAAGATTCATCAGGAACTTTAGTATCTTCACCCGCTTGGGCCCTTACTGATACGCTCTGGTTGCCAGCAAGATCTCTCGACGTAGCTATCACATAAGAACCATCTTTTACTTGGTCTTGTGGAATGGTTGTGCTGTTCTGACCTGCTTCAATCTCTGGTACTATTGAATAATAGCTTGAAGACCAGCTGCCATCTGCCTTTTTGATTAAAGTTATGTCGGTAGAAATATTAGAATTCTCTGGGTTTAAAAATATACCAGTGCGGTTAGGGATTACCGATATTGAAACATAATCGTCTACTTTTGCATCATCTGGTACTTTCACGGTTACAGATCCATCCGTAGTCGATGGAATGACTTCCGGTGCGCTTGGTGCTGTAGTATCAGTGTTTTTACCTATTAGATCGAGAGCTGGATAACTGATTATACCCGAAGTATCAAAGGCATTCGCAGCTAATTGTGACCCCCCTTGTATTTTATCTGATGAAATTATTGCTTTTCCAGTCGCTGGCTCTACCGTAATATCTGGATTGTCAGAAGTCCAATTACCGTTCTCATCTTTCGTTAACATTGTAGTTTTTCGTGTACCTGATTTATCCCAATATCTTACAGCCATAGATTTAAGATTTGTAACTGCAGGAGGGGTAATTTCCACAAAACCATCTTTTTTTACGGTTATTGTTGGAGAGGCAATTTCGCTAGCAAGATTAGTATATCCTGGTGCAGAGAAATTCTCTGCATGATCCTCTGCATGAGCATATACAGTACCGAATCCTTTAAGTTTATTAGCTGGAACGATAGTATTATCATTGCCGGCATCAATATGCGGCACATTCTCTGGTTTATCTGAAATCCAACTACCATCCTGTTGTTTAGTCAAAGTAGCTAAAATTTCATCATTATCATCAGGATAAAGTGAACCGAAGGTCCAAAAAGACTCATATTGATAAATACCTCGTTTAATTACAACAAAATCTCCAACGTCGGCATCTTTTGGCATTGTTACTCTTGCAGAACGATCTTGTAATCCAACTACTTCCGGCATGCTTGGCCCATAAGTATCCGGAACGTTAACCGCATTTTCCGTTGCGACTTCACCTGTGTTACCTTGATTATCTGTTGCCGAGGCTTTCACTAGAGAGCCATCTTTCACTTGATGTGCCAGAAGTGTTATTTTACCAGTCTCTGAATTGAGCCAGATATCATCATTTGGATTAGATGATACCCAACCCTCATCAGCATCTTTAGTAATCGTTACAGTTTGCGGATTTCCCTCTTCATCAATGTAGTGCACTTCAACTGATTTAGTATCTTCATCTGCTGGAGGATTAATATAAACAAAACCATTCATTTTCGCTTCAATAGTTGGTTTACCAGGCGCAGTTGTGTCAGGATTATTACCCGCATTCGCTGTACCTTCTTCACCTACATTACCTGCAGTGTCAGTCGCTTTCGCAGTCACCGGAGAGCCATCTTGTACTTTATCCGCTGGAATCGTTGCTTTGCCGCTAACAGGATCTACTGCGACATCCGGGTTGTTTGAAGTCCAAGTGCCATCTGCACCTTTTGTTAAGGTTGCAGTTTTCGGTGTATCCGCTTCATCGGTGTAGCTCACTTCTACAGACTTGGTATCCGCATCTGCAGGAGGTGTCACTTCCACTGAACCGTTGTCTTTCGCTTCAACAGTCGGTTTAGCCGGTGCAGTCGTGTCAGGATTATTACCCGCATTCGCTGTACCTTCTTCACCTGCATTACCTGCGTTGTCAGT
>NZ_JAPWBB010000011.1:0-88952 GCF_041433235.1 Neisseria sp. 27098_8_112
CCAGTTGCACCAGTGTCACCTTTAGCACCAGTAGCACCGGTATCGCCTTTAGGACCAGTAGCACCACCACCTACTACGCTCAGGGTGTATTCGTTAGTGCCGTTTGAAGTCATTTTCAGACCTTCACCAGCGATCAGTTTCAGAGGATTGCTTGCTGAATTCGGATTGTATTTGAATGTACCTTCAGCTGGTGAGCTACCGCTGCCATTGTGGCCTTGGAATACAAACGGATTCAGGTTTTCGATACGGTTTGCTACAGCAAACAATTGAGAGCCGTTGATTGCATCGGTAGAAGTTGCATTGATACGACCTGCGGCAACGTTTTGGATTTGACGTTCTTTACCTGCAGAACCTACAGACAATACTGCGCCGTTACCCAAGCCGCTGGTTGCACCTGCGAAGCCGCTGTAAGTGTAGCTGCCAACAGTAGCAGTGTTGGTAGGTACGAATGCGCTGGTTGTAGAACCGTTACCCAGGGCTACGCTGTTTTCGATAGTAGATTTAGCTTCTGTACCCAAAGCCAGAGTGTTTTGGGCTGTTGCCTGAGCGTTGTTACCCAGAGCAGTTGCAAACTTGCCGTTAGCTTGAGAGAGGCGACCCAATGCGATGGCTTGTTCTGAAGTGGCTTGGCTTTGTACGCCCAAAGCTACTGCGTATTTGCCAGTTGCTTGAGCAGCAGGACCGAATGCAGAAGCAGAAGTACCGTTGGCTACGGAACCACGACCGATTGCTACGTCAGAACCTTGTTTGGCTTGAGCGTCGCCACCCAATGCTACCGCGCCGTTTGCCAGAGCTTGAGCGCGCTCACCGATAGCAGTTGCTACGATACCGGTTGCTTGAGCTTCTGTACCGATTGCCATTGCAGAACCGGCATTGTTTACTGAGCCTTCCGCATTAGTACCAGCAGAAGTACCATTAGCTTTAGCGTTATAACCTACTGCAACGTCAGCAGTTTGGTTTGCAGTAGCGCCGTTACCTTGAGCAACAGAGTTATCGCCGATAGCTTTAGATTGAGTACCCAAAGCGATAGAGTTGTTACCGGTTGCTTTAGCAGCAGAACCTGCTTTAGCCTGAGCCAACTCCTCACCTGTTTTACCGCTAGGGATATCTCCATCCATTGCTCCACCAATAGCAATGGAGTTCGCACCTGTTGCTCTTGCAGATGCACCAGCAGCAAATGCGCCCTCGCCATTAGCTTGAGCTAATGTACCAACTGCCGTAGAACGACCTGCCGTAGCTTCAGAATATGCACCAACGCCTACGCCATTTCGTCCTTTAGTTTCAGATTGAACCCCTACCGCAATTGCATTATTACTACTTGCCTTAGACGACTTACCTACCGCAACAGTATTCGCTGCAGACGCATTTGACTCAAAACCTACAGCTACTGCTGCGGTACCAGGGCCTTTAGTAGCACCAGCTTGTACTTCACCACCAGCTTTTGCATTTTGACCAAGAGCAACAACCGAGTCTGCACTAGCGTTAGAGTATGAACCAATGGCAACAGATTGAACACCAATGGCTTTTGCTGATGTAGCCATAGCAAGTGCGTGGTCTTGGCTTGCTACAGTGTCTTTACCAACAGCAATAGTATTGGTCCAAGCACCCGAAGCATTATTACCAATCGCAATAGAATCTTGATGGGTTGCATTTGAATGCGTACCTACTGCAACGGCACCAGCGCTAGCAGTGGTATTATCACCAATCGCAGTAGCAAATTGACCGTTTGCAGTTGCACGGTTACCGAATGCACTTGCAGAATCCACAGTTGCAGTTGCACGGTTACCTACTGCAGTCGCACGAATTGCAGTTGCTTCAGTCAACTTACCAACTGCAACAGAACTATCACCACTAGCCACAGTACTGGTACCGATTGCAATAGTATTTAGATTGGTTGCTTGGTTATTATTACCTACTGCCAAAGCAGCTTCTGCATTTGCGGTATTGTTAGCACCGTAAGCGATAGTACCATGTTGGTCGTTGGTGGTATTTTGATAACCTACCACAACAGAATTTTTCCCAACGCTGTTAGAACCGTTGTAAGTGCCATTAGGAGAAATGTTTACTGCACTATTACCCAAATCCGTACCTGCTTGAGCAGCACCGGAAGCCATCAAGGCACCTGCCGCCGCAACTGCAGCAGCTACGGCTTTGCGCTTGTCAGAAGCGGATTTTTTGCCGTGTGCATGGCTGATTTCGGAAACCGCGGTCCATGTCTGGGTCGCGTGGTTCCAAATGACTTTAAAGACTTTATTCATATCGATTTTCCTGTAAGGGGTTTGATTTCTTTCGGGACGTTTGCTCGGCTGTAAACCGCCTGTCCATACATTTGCCGCATTTCAGAGTTTCCTCTTTATGCGGTTTCATGCCGTAATCTCCTGTATGCAATTACCGTGCCAAAAGTCTCCATTCGGCCGAATAGCAGCTAAAATTCTGTTTTATGGGATTTTATGCTGATACATTTCTAGAAGCTTGTGAAGTTTGGGAAACGATGTGCCGTTTTTTGTCAGCTTGTTTCTTAACAAGTCACTTTTTGTCAGCTTCTTTCAATGCTTTCGGAATCCTGACTCAAATTTTATATGCGTTTGGTTTTACAAATCAATTCTTCCGATAAAGTGTTATTTTTTCGGCCTCAACGGTCATACCCGTTAGATTTACTTGTTGCTTTTTTTAAACGCTTTTTCTAGCTATATGATTTTTATTGAAATTTTTAAATAATAATGATTATTAAATAATATGTAGATAGGATAGTTATTTTAGTGATAGATTTAGATGTCAGCTTTTATTTAGAGAATTAATGAGATTTGTATCGAGGATCAGTTTAAACCGTGTGATGGGTTTATATCGCCTGTTTTCAGACGGCCTTTGACGTTTCCTAACATATAAATAGTGAACAAATAATACGAATTTATGCACTATTGAGCCGATGGACAGCGTTAAAAAGGCAAGTGTAAAACTTGCCTTTACGTTTGGGATTTATTTGTTCTCTATTGTAGAAAACTGTGTTGTTTTTCAGACGGCCTTACCAACGGAACGTTTGGGTTACACCTGCGGAAGCGCCATTGTTGCCGGCATAGCCGTAGCCGCCGGTATGACTGGAAGCGCAGGCGGTAAGTGTGGCGAGGGCAAGGATGAGGAGGATGTTTTTCATGTTTCTTTCTCTGAGTGGGTTGGTTTTAGGCTTGTGTGGCGTTGTGTTGCTACATGAATCGGACGGGCTGGGGCTTGGTTGCTTTGTCTGATTTACAGTTAGTCCGCTAAATTGTTTGATGATTAAAGAAGGCCGTCTGAAAACGGGTTTCATGATATTGAAACTTTGTTTTCAGACGGCCTTTATTTTATATCAGCTTATCAGTGGCGGAAATGGCGGATGCCGGTTACGACCATGGCGATGCCGTGTTCGTCCGCTGCGTCAAAGACTTCTTGGTCGCGCATGGAGCCTGCCGGATGGATGATGGCTTTGATGCCCTGCTCGGCAATGACATCTACGCCGTCGCGGAATGGGAAGAAGGCATCGGAAGCGGCACATGCGCCGTTGAGGTCGAGATTGGCATCTTGCGCTTTGCGGGCGGCGATGCGGGTGCTGTCCACGCGGCTCATTTGGCCTGCGCCGATGCCGTAGGTTTGACCGCCTTTGCCGAAGACGATGGCGTTGGATTTGACGTATTTTGCGACGTTCCATACAAACATCAGGTCGTTCCATTCTTGCTCGGTCGGTTGGCGTTTGGAGACAACTTTCAAATCGGCGCGGTTGAGGCGGTGGATGTCGGGGGTTTGTACCAACAGTCCGCCGCCGACGCGTTTGAGTTCGAAGCGGTTGGCACCTGCTTCGAGCGGCACTTCCAATACGCGCACGTTTTTCTTGGCGGCGGCGATTTCGAGGGCTTCGGCGGTGAACTTCGGCGCCATGAGGACTTCCATAAATTGGTTGTCGGTAATTTGTTTGACAGTTTCGCCGTCCACTTCGCGGTTGAAGGCGATGATGCCGCCGAATGCGCTGGTGGTGTCGGTAGCGTAGGCGAGTTTGTAGGCATCCAAGGTATTGGAGGCAATGGCTACGCCGCACGGATTGGCGTGTTTCACGATCACGCAGGCCGGCGCATCAAAGGATTTGACGGCTTCCCATGCGGCATCGGCATCGGCGATGTTGTTGTACGATAATTCTTTGCCTTGCAGTTGTTTGTAGGCGGAAAGGCTGCCTGCGGCGGGGTAAATATCGCGGTAGAACGCGGCACGTTGGTGCGGATTTTCGCCGTAGCGCATGTCTTGCACTTTAATCCAGCTTTGGTTGAACTGGCTTGGGAATTCGCCGATTTGGGGCTGGCCGCTCAAGACGTCGTCTGAAAGCGAGGTCAGGTAGTTGGAAATCATGCCGTCGTATTGGGCGGTATGGCTGAATGCTTTGCGTGAGAGGTTGAAACGGGTTTTGTCGCTCAATGCGCCGTTGTTGGCTTCGAGTTCGGCGGCGATGGCAGGGAAATCGGCTGTGTCGGTAACGATGGCGACGTGTTTCCAGTTTTTCGCGGCAGAGCGCACCATGGTTGGGCCGCCGATGTCGATGTTTTCAATCGCGTCTTCCAGCGTGCAGTTTGGTTTGGCGATGGTGGCGGCGAAGGGATAAAGATTGACGCACACTAAATCGATATTGCCGATGCCGTGTTCTTCCATCTTGGCGACGTGTTCGTCCAAATCGCGACGGCCGAGGATGCCGCCGTGGATTTTCGGATGCAGGGTTTTCACGCGGCCGTCGAGCATTTCGGGAAAACCGGTATAGTCGGCAACTTCGATAACGGGAACGCCTGCATCAGCCAAGAGTTTTGCTGTACCGCCGGTAGAGAGGATTTCTACACCGAGCTTGGTCAGGGTTTGGGCAAATTCGACTGCGCCTGTCTTGTCGGACAAGCTAATCAGGGCGCGTTTGATGGAAGACATGGGATTTCCTTTGTTGAAGGTTTAATCAGTATGGGATGAATTTTCAGGGCGGTATTATCCGCTATTTTCGCCTTTTTGGCAGTAGGTTTTTATAGATATTGTTGACAATTTTATTGTAAAAGGCCGTCTGAAACTTGGTTTCAGACGGCCTTTTGCTTTTGTCTATTTAAATCCCATTTTCTTTGCTACCCATACTGCGCCTGCCATGCCTGTACATAATGGCATGAGTAAGGCAACGGGGGCGTAGGTTAGCTCCAAAATAAAGGCTATGGCTGTCAGGGGCATTTTGAGGGAAACGCCAAGGAAAACGGCGGCGCCGACAACGGCCGCGCTTTCGGAGGACATGGTGGGAAAGAAAACATTCCACGCGGCGGCAGCGGCAAAGGCGATGGTACTGCCGAGCATCATGGATGGGGTAATCAGGCCGCCGTATGCGCCTGCCGCCAGCGCCATCAAGACGACCAGCCATTTGACGGCAGTCAGCTCAAGGCTGTGTTGCCAGTCGGTTATGCCGCCAAAGGTCAGTTGGTTGCCTGCTTTGCCGTTGCCCAAAATTTCGGGAAACCAAACGGCAATCGCGCCAATGAGTGCAAACATACAGACGGCCAAGGGAATGATTTTGATATTGTCGCGCTTGATGAAGGGAAACTTTTGGGCTGTACGCTGGAAAAAGACGGCAGTTGCGCCCAGTATCGGGCCGATGATGGCGGAAAACCAAAGTAATGATGTGTTGATGGAAAGGTTGGCCGGATGATATTGCTGCACGTCGCTCAAACCGATGCGTGCGACGGCGGTGGCGATGACTGAAGTCAGCAATGCGGCGGCGACTGCTTGCTGCGTCCATAAGCCAAGCATGGCTTCGAGGATGAAAAGTGTGGAGGCGAGCGGCACGTTATACACAGCCGCCAAACCTGCACCCGAGGCGCAAGCGATGACCAGCCTTGTGTCGTCTTCGCTCAACCCGAAACGGTTGACGCCTACTGAAGCAAAGGCGGCGGTCATTTCGCGCGGCGCAACTTCGCGGCCGAGCGGCGAGCCAAGCCCGACGGTAATAATTTGCAACAGGGCATGGCTGACGGTTTCAAAAAACGGAAAACCGGCGAGCGGATTTTTAACCACGGCTTTAATGCTCGGTTGCGGCCTACCGTAGCGTTTGAGCAACCACCACCCCAAGCCGACCACCACGCCGCAAAAGGCCATCACGCCGATACGCCGCACAGGACTTGCCTGCGCTACGCCCTCTCGGAATGAAACGTATAGGCCGTCTGAACCGTAACCGTAGGCAAGATGTTGAATTGTATGCATGATTTCGGTTAATACAATGCCGACCATGCCGCCGATAATGCCGGTAATGATGAGTGCGGCCCAGAGTTTATGCGTTTCTTTCACGGGATTTGACTTGAGGTAGTAGTGGTTTGATCAAAGCGTTTTTTAAGGGAACTATTGTCCGCCTAAGGGATAGTTTTTGGGGGCGACGTGGGTTTGGCCGTTATAAGGGAAAATATATTTCTGATTTTTATAATTTTTCTTTCCTGATACGCCGCTGAGTTTTGCAGTCAACGCCCATACGCCGGATACGGCAGGACGGCTTTTGTCAAAAGCAATTTTGGCTTCCAGGCTGGTATATCTGTTTTTGCAGTCTCGTTTTTCACGCCCTTTCAATTCATCGCAATCGCCAAAATATGCGCCGTTATCGCTACCGTTGATAATTAAGCTTTTACGGATACGGTTGCTATTATCGGTAAACAGGAAATTTTCTCCGGTTGTCGTTTCACCCTGACCTGTATAACCTGATTCGACAGTGTAGCCCCAGTTTTGCTCACCCATCTGGACAAACCGCCAATCCTTATTCTCCGGCACATCCCCCCATGCGCCGACTTCATCTTTTCCGTGCTGTTTGATTACCCACTTTCCGTCTGTTTTTTCCAAAACAAACAATTCCGCCAGACCCGAAGAAGCATGCGCGTCCTGTTTTACTTTTTGTTGCATATCGTAGGCAAAACCTGTGTACAACACATAGCGCGTGGCTTTGCCGTTGCGTGTTACGGTATGGTCGGCGACAGGTTTCATGCAATACATAATATTGTCAGATGCTGTCTCACTGTCTTTCGGCGGCTTGGAGAGCTGACATTTGTGCGCGGCAAGCGGTCGGCTGTAATGCTTGGCAATGACGGCCTGTACGGCGGCTTTGTCGTTATCGGATGCAGCCGACGCTAAGATAGGGCAGGCAAGCAAAAGCATGGAGATAATGCGTTTCATAGAAATTTTCCCAAAATGTTTTATTGAAAAAAGATACTGCTTACTTCAGGCCGTCTGAAACTGTTTTCAGACGGCCTTTTTGTGTTTGTTGCTGACACGCGCCAACATACCGGCGACAAAAGTGGACGCAATAACGACGGTAATGCCCATCGCAGACATAGCACTTAAATGTTCGCCCAAAATTAACACCGCCATGATAACGCCGATAACAGGCTCAAGCGAAATTAGCAGACCGGAGACGTTGGCAGGAACTTTGTTCATGCCTTTGTTCCACAACAGATAGGCAAGCCAACTGCAACCGATCCCCATATACAAAATCGACAGCGTACCGCCCCATGACCAATTGATTTGATAGCTGTCTGCCAACACCAGCGAAAACGGCAGGCACAACACCGCCGCCACCGCCATGGAAGCCGCGGTAAATGCGGGCGCACCGATGCGGGCAATCATCTGCTGGCTTGGTCGTATCACGCCTGCAAAACCCAATCCCGCAAGCAAAATCAGCAAACAGCCGAACCAATCAATCGTGCCGCCTTCTTCTGCACCGCCCATTACCATCATGCCCACGCCGGCAAACGCCGCCGCACCGCAAATCCAGTGGTAAATTTTCGCTTTGTCGTTGAAAAAGAAATGACCGACAAAAACCACCAGCAAGGGTTCCAGCCCGACCATGGTAACCGCGCTGGCGGCAGACGTGTATTTCAAACCGATAAACTGGAGCATCAAAACGACAACGTAGTTGACAAAGGAAATCCACAACAACGGCTTCCACTCGCTCCGCGGAATCCTTCCCAAATGACGGCGGCACGACGGCAGCACCATCAACGCGGCAATCAACAACCGTGCCTCAACCATCAGCGCAGGGTCGATCATCTCGTAAGAATACTTGGCAGCGATAAAAGAGCTGCCCCAAATCAGCAGGGCAAGTATTTGATAGAACATGGTCCGACCTTTTAAAAAGGGTTAATCGTTTCTTCTCTATATTTATTATTCAGACGGCCTGGAGGGTTGGCCTTTTTTATTTTGTCTGCGTCAGCGAATCCAAAAAGTCGAAGAGTTTGGCATTCATTTCACTGAAATCCGCCGCTTCGATTTTATCCGGATGCTGGACATAAGTTTGGGCTTGGCTTTGTTCGGCCACATTTTCGCGTCCGTCCGCTGCAATCAGCAGCCCGACGGCTTCACGGTCAAACTCCAAATGGGCCTGGAAGGCATAATGTTTGGGCGCAAAACGGATAATCTGGCGCGGACAACCTTTGCTGGTTGCCAACACAACCGCCTCATCCGTCAAACCGGGCATATCGCCGTGCCAATGGCCGGTATTCAGGGTTTTGCCCAACAGGGAAACATGGGCATCCGCCAAACCTTCCGCCGTCAGCTCAATCGGATAAATGCCGATTTCACGCTCAGGGCTGCGTGTGTGGCGCGCGCCGTAGGCAACGGATAAAAGCTGCGCACCCAAACACACGCCGACAATATATTTATCCGCCGCCATCCCCTGACGCATCAGGCGCAGCTCGGATTCGGGGTCGTAATACGGGAATGCCTGCCTGTCTTCATCAGGCGATTGCGGCCCGCCCATCACAATCAAAAAATCTATATCGTCCACATTGTCAGGCAGGGTTTCCCTTTCGTACACTTTGGTTGTACTGATGTTATGTCCGCGCCATTGCGCCCATTTCAAATATGCTCCCGGCACTTCAAATGCCTCGTGCAAGATGAAATGGATATTTAATTTATTCGGATTTTGCACTGTTATTTCTCCTTCGACCGTCAGGACGGATTGCCCTGCCGTATTACAGCATACCGTGCTGTTGTAATTTTTTACGCAGGGTATTGCGGTTCAAACCCAAAATAACGGCCGCTTTAGACTGATTGCCGCCGCATTGCTCCATCACGCAGGCAAGCATCGGCTTTTCCACTTGATGCAATACCATATCATACACGCCGCAAGGTTCCGTACCATCCAAGTCTTTGAAGTATTGTCGTAAGTTTTGTTCAATACATTGCGCAATGTCAGTCGTCGTTTGATTCATCGTCATGTCTTTCTTTGGATTTGTTTTTAAATGGATTTATTTTTAAATGATGAGGCCGTCTGAAACCCTTTAGCCTTCCCGATAGTGGCATACCCAACGGTCGATTTTTTCTAAAAGCGTCTCAAGATAGGCGGCAAGGGTGTCGTATTGTGCTGAGGCGCTGTCCAAGCGGTTGATGTCTCGGCGTATCTGTTCGCCGTCGGGCATTTCGTCGATGTACCAGCCGATGTGTTTGCGGGCGATGCGTACGCCGGCCACTTCGCCATAAAATTCATGCATAGCGCGGATGTGGTTCAAAATGGTGGCGTTGCATTCTGCCAAGCTTAAGGCCGGCGGCAAAACGCCGTGTTCGGCGTAATGTTTCAAATCGCGGAAGAGCCACGGCCTGCCTTGTGCGCCGCGCCCTATCATGATGCCGTCGGCAGCAGTTTGCTTGAGGACGGCGGCGGCTTTTTGCGGCGAAGTAATATCGCCGTTGACCCAAACGGGAATGTTCAGACGGCCTTTGGTTTCGGCAATCAGTTCGTAACGCGCTTCGCCTTTGTACATCTGCGTACGGGTGCGGCCGTGGATGGCAAGGGCTGCGATGCCTGATTCTTCGGCAATTTTGGCGATGGTCGGCAAGTTTTGATGTTCGTCATGCCAGCCCAAACGGGTTTTGAGGGTAACGGGTACGTCTACCGCGTTGACAACGGCTTCCAAGATTTTGGCAACCAAAGGCTCGTTTTGCATCAATGCGCTGCCCGCCTGCACATTACAGACTTTTTTGGCCGGACAGCCCATGTTTATATCAATCACCTGAGCGCCCAAGCCGACGTTATACCGCGCTGCTTCCGCCATCTGCTGCGGATCACTGCCGGCAATCTGCACGGCCACCACTCCGCCCTCGCCTTCAAAATCGCTGCGGCGCAAGGTTTTTTTGGTATGGCGCAAGCTCGGATCGCTGGTCAGCATTTCGCATACCGCCCACCCTGCGCCAAACTCGCGGCAAATCCGGCGGAACGGTTTGTCCGTAATGCCTGCCATGGGGGCAAGTGCGATAGGATTGTCAATGAAATAGCCGCCGATGTGCATGATGTTTGCGCCAAATTGAAAGGGCTGAAATTGTACAATTTTTAAGCAACTTTTCCAATCGTATTTACATGTTGCACAATGAAAAAGGCCGTCTGAAACTGAGCTTCAGACGGCCTTTAAAGCCACAACATTTAAATAAACAGCATGACCACCATCTGCACTGCGGCCTGAATCATGGCGATAATCGGCCAAATCAGTTTGGCCAACAGGCCGGTAAACAACAGGATCAGGATAATCCATGTGCCGTATGGCTCGATTTTACGGAACTGCATGGACTGTTTGGCGTTGAGAAAGGTATCGATAAAAATACCACCGTCCCAAGGCAAAATCGGAATCAGGCTGAATGCGACCCAAATCGAGTTCACCATCACGCCGTAACCGGCCATCTGCACCAACGGTGCTTGATAAGATTCAGGTACATACGCGGCAAGTACGACGACAAAACCCCAGAAAAACGCCAAAATCAGATTGGCTATCGGACCTGAAATCGACACCCAACGCCACGCACGGCGTGGATCACGGAAATTGCGCGAATCGATGGGCATAGGACGCGCCCAACCAAACAGAAAACTGCCTATCATCAGACACACCAGCGGCACGACAATCGTACCGACAGGGTCAATGTGCGGCAGCGGATTGAGGGTCAAACGCCCAAACTGCTCGCCGGTATGGTCGCCCCAATACCGCGCCGTATAACCGCGTGCCACTTCGCGCACGGTAATGGCCAACAACACGGGCAATACTGCCAGCAGAAATACGCCTAAATCAAAATTTGCAAACATGGTTTTCCTTATCAAACATGCCGTCTGAAAACAGAAAATATCCTTTCAGACGGCCCGAGGCTTTAATCTTCTTCTGTCTTATCCGAATCGAAAGACTCTTTCAGCTCTTCCCAAGTAATGCCTTTACCTTGCGGATTCAGCTTGAAGACTGCTTCACTATAAAGTAATGGCGAATATCTTTAATAAAAGGCCTGTCATGCTGAAATTTAACACGCAGTACCGATTCCATAAAGGTTTTCAAACAGCATGATTCATTGCTTCTCGCTATTATGGCAAATCAGAATACCCTAGCCAATTCAAATCTAAAGGCCGTCTGAAACTTCAAATCCAGTTTCAGACGGCCTTTAGATTTCCTATTTAAAATGCCTCAGCTGTTTTACAGGCTGTAATACATTTCAAATTCCAGCGGATGAGGTGCCATGCGGATACGGCGGACATCTTCCTCTTTAAAGGCGATGTAGCTGTCGATCCAGTCTTTGCTGAATACGCCGCCGCGCAGGAGGAATTCGTGGTCGGCTTTGAGGGCGGCCAGTGCTTCTTCCAAAGAAGCGCAAACGGTTGGCACCAATGCATCTTCTTCCGGAGGCAGGTCGTACAGGTTTTTATCGGCAGGGTCGCCCGGATGGATTTTGTTTTGAATACCGTCCAAACCGGCCATCAGCAGGGCAGCAAACGCCAAGTATGGGTTGGCGGTCGGATCAGGGAAACGCGCTTCAATACGGCGTGCTTTGCTGCTGTTCACAGACGGGATGCGGATGGAAGCGGAACGGTTTTTGGCAGAGTATGCCAATTTGGTCGGCGCTTCAAAGTGCGGCACGAGGCGTTTGTAAGAATTGGTGGACGGATTGGTAATCGCGTTCAGGGCTTTGGCGTGTTTGATGATGCCGCCGATGTAATAAAGGGCGGTATCGGACAAACCGGCATAGCCGTCGCCTGAGAACAGGTTTTGACCGTCTTTCCAAATGGATTGGTGAACGTGCATACCGCTGCCATTGTCGCCCATAATCGGTTTAGGCATGAAGGTGGCGGTTTTGCCGAAGTTGTGGGCGACATTTTGAATCACATATTTCATGTCTTGGGTTTGGTCGGCGCGTTTAACCAAAGTGGCGAAACGGGTGCCGATTTCCATTTGGCTGCCGGTACCGACTTCGGCGTGATGCACTTCCACTTCGATGCCGAGTTCTTCCAAAACATTGACCATGGCAGAACGAAGGTCTTGACCGCAGTCAATCGGCGCAACAGGTGCGTAACCGCCTTTGACGGTCGGACGGTGGCCGGTATTTTGACCGTCCATGTGCAGGCCGCTTGACCATGCGCCACTTTCGGAAGTGATTTCGTAACGGGTTTTGTGCATATCGGTTTCAAATTCTACGCCGTCAAAAACGAAGAATTCAGGCTCGGGGCCGAAATAGGCGGTATCGCCGATACCGGAAGATTTCAAGTAAGCTTCGGCGCGGCGTGCGATAGAGCGGGGGTCGCGGTCATAGCCTTGGCCGTCGGCCGGATCGATAACGTCGCAGGTAAAGACAACGGTGGTATCGTCGTAGAAAGGATCGACGAAGGCCGTAGACGCATCGGGACGCAACTGCATATCGGAAGCCTGAATACCTTTCCAACCGCCGATGGACGAACCGTCAAACGCCTGACCGTTTTCGAACCATTCTTCGGGATCGTCGAGAACGATGCGGGCGGGGATGGTAAAGTGGTGCTGCTTGCCTTTGGTATCGGTAAAGCGCAAATCTACGAAGCGGGCTTCGCTTTCTTCAATCAGTTTTACAGCGTCTTTGATGGACATCTTCAGCTCCTGAGGGAATGGGTTTAAGTTGTTATTCTACCACGGTAAGGCCGTCTGAAATACATCAGGGCACCCGTTTTTACGCAATGAAATATAGTTTCAGACTGTTTAATTGTCAACAATTTTACATTACGCTTTCTTAACATAAAGACCGCTATAATAAGCACTCTTTTCTTTTGTTTTCTCAGACCCATTTTATGAACAACACTCCGCGTTACGCCGTTTTCGGCAACCCCGTCGCCCACAGCAAGTCGCCGCAAATCCATCGGCAGTTTGCCCTTCATGAAGGCATCGACATCGAATATGAGCGCATTTGTGCCGAAATCGGCGGTTTTGCCGAGGCTGTTGCGGCGTTTCGTGCCGAGGGCGGGCAAGGTGCGAATGTAACTGTCCCATTCAAGCAGGAAGCTTTTGCGCTGGCGGACGAGCATTCTGACCGCGCTTTGGCTGCCGGCGCGGTCAATACGCTAGTGTGGTTGGAAGACGGCAGGATACGCGGCGACAATACCGACGGTATCGGTTTGGCCAACGACATCACGCAGGTCAAAAATATTGCCATCGAAGACAAAACCATTTTGCTTTTGGGCGCAGGCGGTGCTGTGCGCGGCGTGATTCCTGTTTTGAAAGAACACCGCCCTGCCCGTATCGTCATTGCCAACCGCACCCACGCCAAGGCCGAGGAATTGGCGCGGCTTTTCGGCATTGAAGCCGTCCCGATGTCGGATTTGAACGGCGGTTTTGATATCATCATCAACGGCACGTCCGGCGGCTTGAGCGGTCAGCTTCCTGCCGTCAGCCCTGAAATTTTCCGCAACTGCCGCCTTGCCTACGATATGGTTTACGGCGAAGCGGCGCAGGCGTTTTTGAACTTTGCCCAAAGCAACGGCGCGGCCGAAGTTTCAGACGGCCTGGGCATGCTGGTCGGTCAGGCTGCTGCCTCCTACCATATTTGGCGCGGATTTACGCCCGATATCCGCCCCGTTATCGAATACATGAAAGCCCTGTAACCATGTTCCGCATCATCAAATGGCTGATTGCCCTGCCCATCGGCATCTTCATTTTCTTCAACGCTTATGTGTACGGCAACATCATTACCTACCGCGCCGTCGCGCCCAGCAAAACCGCCTTCATGTCCATGCGCATGAGCCAGTTTGCAAAAGAAGGCCGCGATGTCGAGCTGGATTACCGCTGGGTGCCTTACGACCAAATCTCCGTCAACCTCAAAAAAGCCCTGATTGCTTCCGAAGACGCCAACTTTGCCGAACACAGCGGCTTTGACTGGAACGGCATCAAATACGCCATGAAACGCAATAAACAAAGCGGCGAAGTCAAAGCCGGCGGTTCGACCATCAGCCAGCAGCTGGCAAAAAACCTGTTTCTCAACGAAAGCCGCAGCTACATCCGCAAAGGCGAAGAAGCGGCGATTACCGCGATGATGGAAGCCGTTACCGACAAAGACCGCATTTTTGAGCTGTATTTAAACTCAATCGAATGGCACTACGGCATATTCGGCGCGGAAGCGGCGTCCCAGTACTTCTACAAGAAACCTGCCTCCGCCCTCACCCGCCAACAAGCCGCCAAACTCACGGCGCGCGTTCCGGCTCCGCTGTTTTACGCAGACCATCCTAAGAGCAAACGGATGCACAACAAAACCAATATCATCTTACGCCGCATGGGTTCGGCAGAATTACCTGAAAGCGATATGGATTAATTAAAAAGGCCGTCTGAACATTTCAGACGGCCTTTGTTTTTAGGCTTTCTCTTCCGGCTCCGGTACGTCAAACACTTGGCGCAGGTAAGCGAGGAAGGTGTTGTTGGTGGTCATGGTTTTGCCCGGGGAGTCGGAGAGTTTGGCAACGGATTGGCCGTTACACTCGACGAGCTTCAAGACAATGTTCAAAGGCGTGTGTCCCAAGTCGTTGGTCAGATTGGTACCGATACCGAAACTGGTTTTGAAACGGTCTTTGAAGTATTGGTGCAACGCCCATGAACGCTCAATATCGAGGCCGTCTGAAAAGGTCAGCATTTTGGTACGGCTGTCGATTTTGAGTTTTTTGTAATGCTCGTAGGCTTTGTCGCCCCAAACATAAGGATCGCCGCTATCGTGGCGTAGGCCGTCGAAGAGTTTGGCAAAATAAAGGTCAAAATCGCGCAAGAAGGCATCCATGCCGACCACGTCGGTCAGGGCGATGCCGAGGTCGCCGCGGTATTCGTGTACCCAGCTTTCCAGCGCGGCTTTTTGGAAATTGCGCAAACGTACGTCCAAGGCCTGGAAGGCTTGGAGGAACTCGTGCGCCATGGTGCCGATGGGTGTGATACCGAGTTTTTTGGCCAGATAAACGTTGCTGGTACCGCGCACGATGTCGGGAGCAGCTTTCAGCAAGGTGCGGATAACGTGTTCCTGCCATGAGAGGGTGTAGCGGCGGCGCGTGCCGAAATCGGAAATAAGGAACGGCAGATCATTCGGATTTTGAGTAGCTGCAATTTCTTTCAGCTGTTGCGCTTTGGCCTGCAAACGGCGCTCGCCTTCTTCGATGACGGCAGGCGTTTCCAAGCGGCGGAAATAGAGTTCGTTGACGATGGCAAGAATGAAAATCTCGAAGAACATCGCCTGTATCATCGGGCCTTCGATGCGGATGTTCAGACGGCCTTGGTCATCGGGGCTGACTTGGACGAAGCGGCGTTGGAGTTGGAAAAGTTCGAGATAATCGACAAAATCGCTTTTGATAAAGCGCAGGCTGCGCAGATAGTCAAGTTCGTCATGGGTAAAGCGCAGCTGGCACAGGGAGTCGAGTTCGCGTTCCAAGTCTTCTTGAATATCGGCCAGCGGATACACCATCTCTTTGTTACGGCAGCGGAATTCGTAAAGGCTGTGGGTTTGCGGGAATTGGTGCAACACGACTTGCAGCATGGTGAATTTGTACAGGTCGGTATCAAGCAAGGATTGGATAATGGGCTGATAAGCAGACATAAGTTTTCTCTGAGTAAACGTGGGCGTTGAGGTATCAATTTTAATGGAAAAGGCCGTCTGAAAGAAACCTTATTCAGACGGCCTTTATCTTATTAATCCAGCTGCGCTACGGAAACCGGCAAAGAGCGGATGGTAGACAACATCGTGCTGGCATCTTTTTGCTGTTTGCGGAACGCGGCCATATTGGTCGGGGTCAATTTCGGCGTCGGCAGGGCGACGGTAGTCGGGTTGACCGGCTGGCCGTTGACGCGTGCTTCGTAGTGCAGGTGCGGGCCGGTCGAACGGCCGGTTGTACCGACAAAACCAATCACTTCGCCGGCACGGACTCTGCCGTCGGCAGGGCTGAACGCGCTCATGTGGCCGTACAGGGTTTCCACACCGTTGGCATGGCGAATCATCACGGTATTGCCATAACCGCCTTTCCAACCTTTGAAAATCACTTCGCCGTCGGCAGCGGCCTTAATCGGCGTACCGGTCGGCGCGGCATAGTCGATACCGGTGTGCATACGGACGGTATGCAGGACCGGGTGGACACGGTAGCCGAACGGGGAAGAAATGCGCGTGTATGCAACAGGCTCGGTATTAAAGCCTTCTTTTTGTTGCAGGGACTTACCGTTTTGGTCGTAGTAGCTGCCGCTTTCTTCGTCGCCTTTGCCTTGGCTGTAATAATAAGCTTGGTAGGTTTTACCGTCTTTAACCACTTCAGCCGCCAAAATATCGCCAACCGCCATTTGCTGGCCGCGGAAATACATGCTGTTGTACAAAAGACGCACGATATCGCCTTCTTTCAAATCGCTCATATTGAATGAGTCGGCAAAGATTTCTTTGAGCTGGATATACACTTCGGAAGGGATTTCGGCACGGAGCATATCGCCGATGGCGGAAGTGCGGATTTGCACGGAGCGCAGGGTCGGCATGGTTTTCATGTCGATTTCGGCATTGGAGATGCGCCATTTACCTTTGACTTTTTCCAAAGCCACCAAGTTGCGTTCCAATTCTTCATCGGTAAAGAATTGAACGTCGGTCACTTGGCCTGAAGAATCGATGCGGATGTTGACGGATTGGTTGGTCCGCAGGTTTTTCATGTCGAGGTTGGCATTGTTTTTCGCCATGATTTGCTTGATGTCTTCTTGGTTGACACCCATGCGCGTCAAAACGTCTGCCAAAGAATCGCCGGCTTGGACGGCTTCTTGTGCCCAATAGCTGGATTGATAGGTATTGGTTTCCACATAAACGGCAGGCAGCTCTTCGGAAATACGCTCAACTTTGAAATCGGTCTGTGCTGGTTGAGGGTCGGTAATGGCGTATGCGGTCATGATGCCTGAAGCCGGCAGCAGAAACGCTAAGAGGGTTGCTTTAAATCGAGTGGAATATTTGTTTTTAATCACGCGTTATCCTTAATGGGGCGGTCTGTTTTTTGAGGTTTGCAGAATGCCGGCACATCCGGCCTGCCGCGACCGCCTGCTGGTTTAAACAGTTTTGGGGATAAAGGACTTGGAGTCTTTTTTCCGATCTGAAAATCAGGTTTTCACTCGGAATGAATGAGGTCGTGTTTAAGATTGACGTTATTATCAGGGCTATTGTGTTGATTTACACCCTGTTTTTCTGAAATTTACGCCACGCATTTTAGCATGACAGCCCGTTTTTTCCAAACCGGCCGTCCGAACGGCTCTTTTTCAGGGCGTGAGGGCAAGGTTCCGAAACGCATCATTTGTCGCGTAAAATAACGGTTTTCCTATCTATTTGCGCTTATGAAGCTGACCCTCGCCCTCCCCTCGCTCAACCGCTTTGCCGACGAATCCGTCCCTGCGCTTGCCTTACCTGCTTTTAACCGTCTTTTGCGTTACGGCACATTACGCAAAGAAACACTCAGGCCGTCTGAATTTTACGGACGCCATTTGTGGAGCGGCAGCCTCATTGCCCAAGTGCAACGTTTACGCCACACAAGCCAAAAACGCGCGGCCGCTTTTGCCTCTCCGGTTTGGCAACAGATGGGCATGCACCATGTCAACATTATCAGCGGCGAGTTTATCGGCATCCAAAAAGAGGAGGCGCAACGGTTATGTGCGGATTTGTCGGCGTTTTATCAAGATAAAGATTGGCAATTCGAGCCGCTTTGCGAAAGCATGTGGCTGCTCAGTATGCCGAAGGTTGAAGATTGGGGCGCGGAATGTGTTTTGGATGTGTGCGGGCAGCCGGAAATGGACGGTCAGGCACACGGCAAAGATGCGGTGTCTTGGTTGGCCATGCAGACGGAAATCCAAATGTTTCTCCACACGCATCCGATTAACCAAGCGCACGAACAACAAGGGCTGCCGGAAATCAACGGTTTGTGGCTGTGGAATGATGCGGACGGTACACAGTCTGCGGATATCGTCGCCTCAGACAGCGCATGGGCGCGTTTTTCGGATACGCCCAAACTCGATGCGCCGTATAATTTGAAGGCTTGGTTTGAGATGGTTCAAGAAACAGGCAACACGGTTTCAGACGGCCTTATCTTTTTGGACGACTTGGTTTCCACCTTACAGACAGGCGATGTTTGGGCATACAAAGATATTTTGGAAAGCTGGGAAACCCGTTGGTTTGCACCTTTATGGGCCGCACTCGCTTCAGGCCGTCTGAAAACCGTGTGCATTGCCACAGACGGCGAAAACGGCGGCACGCTGGAAATCAGCCGCCGTTCCAAATGGGCATTTTGGCGCAAAGTTAAAACGTTTAACGGATCGTGGTAAGCGGTTTTAAGCCTCCAACGCCTCCAATTTAGCCGAAATTTTGTCCCACACATCCTGCAACGGAATCGCTTTCAATAAACGTGTCGGATCGTTGGTGTCGATACTGTCGGGGGGAGGCAGTTCGGCATAATCGCCGGCATAAATGACTTCAGCCTGTTCGGAATACGGACGCCATTTATCCACCCATGACGCGCCAAACAAAGCGATTTGCGGTTTATCCAAAGCAGCGGCGATGTGCATCGGTGCGGAATCGACACCGACAAACAGCTTCGCTCCCTCAATGGCTGCCGCCAATTCACGCAGGCTCAAGCATCCGGACAATACATATACTTTCCTGCCTTCCGGAATATTCAGACGGCCTATAATTTCCTGAAGCATGTATTGTTCGACAGTGTCGGGAGAAGCAGTCAATACGACATTCTGTCCGCTGTTGAGCAGAAGCTGTACGATGGCGGCGTTTTTGCCGTCTTCCCAACATTTGAAATGCCAACGCGCACCCGGGTGCAGTAACACATAATCTTCGCCGTTCCAACCCTGTTCACGCAATTTCTGCCACATGCTTTCCCTTGCATCTTGTGCCACCCAAAGGCGTACCTTCGCATCGGCCACGTCTTCCGGCTGGATAAGCGGCGCAAGGATATTCAATTGGTTTTCAACGATATGATGGCTGGTATCAAGCTCATGGTTGATAAAATCATGACAGAAACGCCACCAGAAACCGTCGCGCTTGATGCAGTCCAAACCCACGCTGCAACGGGCGCACAGTTTGGCGATTATTGCCGCGCGCCATTGGTCGGACAGGTTGAAAGCCCAGTCGTAATCGCGCGCCTTCAGCTTTGAAAAAAGGTTTTTCTCACACGCCAACTGTTTGAATACGCCCAGCTTCTTCCAATTTCGATCAATGGTAAAAATCTGCGCAATCTGCGGATTATCAGCAATCAGCTGCCCCGTACCGGCATACACCAGCATATCGATTTCGCAATTGGGGAAACGGGTTTTCAGCGCATCGACCACCGGCGTGCTCAAAAGCACATCGCCATGATGGCGCAATTTGATGATCAGAATACGTTTGGGTTGGGCTAAAGACATACAAAACTTTCAGACGGCCTGTTGATTGGTTGCTATTGTAAAACGGAAAACAGGTTTCATAAAATACAAAACAGGCCGTCTGAAACCTATCCTGCTGATTCATCGCTATAAAATCCGCACAAGCCATGCAATTTATATTACAATCCGCACCCCGTGGTTCGAAAACCTCCCACATTAAAAAACTAAGGAAACCTCATGTCCCGCAACAATGAAGAGCTGCAAGGCATCTCCCTTTTGGGCAACCAGAAAACCCAATACCCGAGCGAATACGCTCCTGAAATTTTGGAAGCGTTCGACAACAAACACCCCGACAACGACTATTTCGTCAAATTCGTCTGCCCCGAGTTCACCAGCCTCTGCCCGATGACCGGCCAGCCCGACTTTGCCACCATCTACATCCGCTATATTCCCCATATCAAAATGGTGGAAAGCAAATCCCTGAAACTCTATCTCTTCAGCTTCCGCAACCACGGTGACTTCCATGAAGACTGCGTCAACATCATCATGAAAGACCTTATCGCCCTGATGGATCCGAAATACATCGAAGTATTCGGCGAATTCACACCGCGCGGTGGCATCGCCATTCATCCGTTTGCCAACTACGGCAAAGCAGGCACAGAGTTTGAAGCTTTGGCACGCAAACGCCTGTTTAAACACGATGCACAATAATCCTGTTCAGACGGCCTAACCGCCCTTTTTATTGCGCGACTTTATTTATTGCACGGTCTCGCAAGGCTTCATGCCGCCTGAAAAAACTTCCGAAAGATTCCCATGTACGAATTTACTGCCGCACAGCAGAAGAAAGCGCTCTTCTGGCTGGTGCTTTTCCATATTTTTATTATTGCCGCCAGCAACTATCTGGTGCAGTTCCCCTTTCAAATTTTCGGTATCTTTACCACTTGGGGCGCATTTTCCTTCCCCTTTATCTTCCTCGCTACCGACCTGACCGTGCGTATTTTCGGCGCGCCGTTGGCGAGACGGATTATTTTTTGGGTAATGTTCCCCGCCCTGCTGCTCTCTTACGTCTTCTCCGTCCTCTTTCATGACGGCAACTGGACAGGCTGGGCATCTTTGGCCGAATTTAACACCTTCGTCGGCCGTATCGCATTGGCCAGCTTTTCCGCCTATGCGCTCGGGCAAATCCTCGATATTTTCGTGTTCAACAGATTACGCCGTCTGAAATCATGGTGGATTGCCCCCACAGCTTCTACCGTTGTCGGCAACGCTTTGGACACGCTGGTGTTTTTCGCCGTTGCCTTTTATGCGAGCAACGATGAATTTATGGCCGCAAACTGGCAGGGCATCGCATTTGTCGATTATCTGTTCAAACTCGCCATCTGCACCCTCTTCTTCCTGCCCACCTACGGCATCGTACTGAGCATCTTGACCAAAAAATTGACTTCTTTAAACGTCTGTCAAGAAATGCCCGAATCGGTTTTAGCCAAATAAGCAGCAGATAAAAAACAAGGCCGTCTGAAACTTTAATCGTTCAGACGGCCTTTTATGTTTTCAAATGATTAACCGGTCAATTGTTTGGTAATCAGTTTTTTCAGCGGTGGGAAGTTATTGCTTGCACGCAATACCAAACCGCGCAGCAGTTTCGCCGGAGCAGTTTCATTGGTGAAGAGTTTCAGCAGCATATTGGTGCCGTGGTAAATCGGATGGGCGTGGAGCATATGCTTGGTGCTGTATTTTTCCAGCAGGCTCTTCGCACCAATATCCTGACCGCGTTGCTCGGCTTCGAGAACCAATTTAGCCAAAAGATCGGCACTTGCCAGACCCAAGTTGAAGCCGTGTGCAGTCACCGGATGCATACCGACTGCGGCATCGCCGATCAACGCGCTGCGTTTGCCGTAGAAACGTTGGGCAATCATGCCGACCAAAGGATAATTGTGAATGGTGCTGACCAATTCCATATCGCCCAAACGGCCTTTGAGTTGTTCTTTCACACTGGCTGCCAACTCTTCCGGCGACATATTTTTAATCGTTTCGGCTTTATCGCTGTCCACCGTAATCACTGTATTGGTCAAGTGTTCTTCCAAAGGCAGCAACGCAATGGTACGGCCGTAGTGGAAACATTCATATGCGGTATGCAGGTTGGACAAGGTATGCTTCATGCGGCACACAAACATGGTGCGGCTGTAATCGTGCATATCGGAAGAAATGCCTAATTGACGGCGAGTTTGCGAGAAGCGGCTATCGGCGGCCAACAACAGACGGCCGGTCAATACTTCGCCGCTTTCCAAAATAACTTGCGCCTCATCGTCAGAAGTTTTGACTTCTTTAACATTGGTGCCGGTCAGAATTTTCACGTTGTCCAATTTGGAAACGACTTCATAAGCAGCTTTACGGATATTGTGATTGGAAATCAAATAGCCCAAGCAATCGGCAGGCTCGCCGCGCGCCTCAGTCGGTTGCGGGAAGTGGAGCTGGTAATCGGAATGACCGTTCAATACTTTGGCATCGCGCAAAGGATAAATTTCGTCTTTTGGAATCAAATCCCACATACCCAATCGCTGCATGATTTCGCGCGACAAGTGCGTCAATGCGATTTCACGGCCGTCATACGGCGGATTTTGCAACACTTCTAAAGGACTTCTTTCAATCAGGGTTATGTTCAAACCGCTTCCGGCCAACTCTGCGGCAAAACTTAATCCGGCAGGGCCTGCGCCGACGACGAGAATATCACTGTGTAAGCTCATGGGAGGAATTCCTTGTAATTCAACTGATACGGATTTTTTCAGACGGCCTTAAGTTTACTGTGTTTAGCTACATGAGGGTAAATCAAAGGCATTTGATAGATTATATAGAAAGAGTCGATAGAATAAAACAAAGGCCATCGATTGTAAGCGCGTTTTTACTTTGGCCTTAATATAAATCAAGCTTCAAGACATACGGATTTTATCAAACGGACAAACAGTCAAATAAACAAAAACCGCATTCCGAAAAGGAATGCGGTTTTCAATCGTAAAACGATTATTCTTCAGAACCGGTGTAAGGACGGATGCTGACAGTTTTACGGTTCAGCGCGCCTTTGGTTTTGAATTCAACGTAACCGTCGACTTTAGCAAACAAAGTGTGGTCTTTGCCCATACCTACGTTGTCACCTGCGTGGAATTTAGTACCACGTTGACGAACGATGATAGAGCCTGCCGGAATCAGCTCGTTGCCGTAGGCTTTAACGCCCAAGCGTTTGGCTTCTGAATCGCGACCGTTGCGGGTGCTACCGCCTGCTTTTTTACTTGCCATTTGTAATACTCCTGAACTTACTTGAAATTAGGCGATTGCCACGATTTCGATTTGGGTGAAATTTTGGCGATGGCCTTGGCGTTTTTGGTAGTGTTTGCGACGACGCATTTTGAAAATGCGTACTTTCTCGCCACGACCATGAGCAACGACTTTAGCTGTTACTTTTGCGCCTTCGATAAAAGGTGCGCCTACTTTTACAGATTCGCCGTCAGCAATCATCAAAACTTCAGTCAGTTCGATTTGGCTGTCGAGTTCGGCTGGTATCTGTTCTACTTTCAATTTTTCGCCAACGGAAACTTTGTATTGTTTACCGCCGGTTTTTACGACCGCGTACATACTCAACTCCATGAGAATTAGGTTAACATTCCGCACACCATGTGCGAAACGAGCTATTCTATTTCTATTTACCTGTTTTGTCAAAATTTATTTTATTTACAAGTGAAAAGGCCGTCTGAAAGATATGTTGCATGCTTTTTAACTGATATAATCACGCGCTGGATTGCTGATATCTTTATGCAACGTTATTACCCCGACCGAATGTACGGGTTTAAACAGATTCATTGGAGCCTCCGCTCCGTTTTATCAACAGAGAATGTTTTATGCTCGAAAACCTGCCTTACTTCCAACGCCACCTGCCCGATGACCTTGCCAAAGTTAATGCGGTCATCAACCAAGCTGTTCAATCCGATGTCGCGCTGATTTCGCAAATCGGCACATACATCATCAGCGCGGGCGGTAAGCGCCTGCGTCCGATTATTACCATTTTGGCAGGCAAAGCAGTCGGGCATGACGATGAAAAACTGTACTCGCTGGCAGCGATGGTGGAATTCATCCACACCTCCACCCTCCTGCACGACGATGTCGTCGATGAAAGCGATTTGCGCCGTGGCCGTAAAACGGCAAACAACCTCTTCGGCAACGCGGCGGCTGTTTTGGTCGGCGACTTCCTCTATACACGTGCCTTCCAACTGATGGTCGGTTCGGGCAGTATGCGTATTTTGGAAGTGATGGCAGATGCGACCAACATCATCGCCGAAGGCGAAGTCATGCAGCTGATGAACATCGGCAATACGGATATTACCGAAGAGCAATACGTCCAAGTTATCCAATACAAAACAGCAAAACTGTTTGAAGCAGCCGCACAAGTCGGCGCAATTTTGGGCAAGGCTTCCCCCGAACACGAACAGGCCTTGAAAGACTACGGTATGTACGTCGGTACGGCTTTCCAAATCATTGACGATGTATTGGACTATTCAGGCGAAACCGAAGAAATCGGCAAAAACGTCGGCGACGATTTGGCAGAAGGCAAACCTACCCTGCCATTGATTTACCTGATGCGAAACGGCTCCGAGCAAGCAGCAAACGATGTGCGCCATGCTTTGGAAAATGCCGACCGCAGCTATTTTGAAAAAATCCACGACTATGTCGTCAACTCCGACGCTTTGCCATATTCGATTTCCGAGGCGAAAAAAGCCGTCGACAAAGCCATCGCTTCATTGAACGTGTTGCCTGACAGCGAAGTCAAAGAAGCCATGATCCAACTGGCAAAAGAATCTTTGGCCCGAGTATCTTAATCCGATGAATTTCAGCTTTGTCCCTTTGTTTCTGGTTACGCTGATTTTTTTGGGCGTCGTCAGCAACAACAACTCGATTACGATTTCGGCAGCGGTATTGCTGCTCATGCAGCAGACGGCCTTGTCGCAATATCTTCCCTTGGTGGAAAAACACGGTTTGCATCTAGGCATCATCCTGCTGACCATCGGTGTATTGAGCCCGCTGGTTTCCGGTAAAATCCAGATTCCGCCGGTTTCCGAGTTTATCAATTTCAAAATGATTGCCGCCATCCTTATCGGCATTTTGGTTGCCTGGCTTGCCGGACGCGGCGTTCCATTGATGAGCGAACAGCCTGTTCTGGTAACCGGATTATTAATCGGCACGGTCATCGGCGTTGCCTTTGTCGGCGGCATTCCGGTCGGCCCTTTGATTGCCGCCGGCTTATTGTCTTTTTTTGCCGGAAAGGTTTAAAATCCCCTCCTTTACCGCCTCGCCATAGTTCAACGGATAGAACGTATGCCTCCTAAGCGTAAAATACAGGTTCGATTCCTGTTGGCGAGGCCACAGTTTCAATAAAAGCCTTTCATATTCTGAAAGGCTTTTTTTTATTATCAATAATAAAGGCCGTCTGAAACTTTTCAGACGGCCTTCTCATTTCGCCAAACCGTTAACCCGGACGACCATCCGAACGCGGACGGATCAACCAAGGAATATATTTCCATGCATACAAAAGCAAAGAAGCGGCAAACAAAGCGGCGGAGCAACGGATACTGTGCGTGTATGCTGTACCGCTCACAAAGGTAGCCAAAACACGGACAACCGTTGCGGCTATCATCAACCAAAAGGCAACAGGAACCACTTTAGGCGGCGGATAAATGGAGTTGCCGGTATGGCCAAGCGCGGTTCGCGCCATCATGCCCAAAGTCAGCACGCCGATACCGCCAACGCCGATAAGGTGTACGCCCAAATTCAGGAAACTTGAAATCCAATAGGAAAGACCGACCGCAATCAAACCCAAGCCGGTAAACAGATAGCCGGCAAACAAAATCCAAAGCATAGGCTCTTTCAGCACGGCTTTATACCACCAGCGGTACACCTGCACGGTAAAAATCACACCGGCAGCCAGAGCAAACAACGCGGCCAGTCCCTGCAAAATGTTATGCGCCATCAGCATGGCGGTCAGCATAGGCAGCCAAAGTGAAGCGTGCGCTACCCATTGAGGGCTGGGAATTTGCGGCACATTCAGGCGCTTGGACGTAAAGAACGAGATAATCCGCATACCGATCAAACCGATAAATCCGGCCACCATAATTAAACCGGATTGCAAACCAGTCATCAGCGCAATGGCATCAAACGGCTGCACTTTCAGATGGAAGGCGAAATGGGTGCCGCCCAAAACAAAAATAGCGAACACGGCAACATAGTTGCGCTTGTTTTGAGAACGAATTACCGGCAAAGCCATGCATACCGTGCCATACCAGAAAAAGATCGTACCGAATATGCCGCTTGCCGTTACCCCCCAACCAGGAATAAACATACAAATGCGGGCCAACAGCCAAAATGCGGTCAAACCGGCCAACGCCTTACCGCGTGTCGGCGGCTGGCCTGTCCAAGTCGCCACGGCCGTCAATAAGAATGCAATGACAACCAATCCGGCGTAGCCCCAAATCATTTCATGGGCATGCCAATAAAAACCCGGCAACTCAGGTGTACCCTGAAAGCCGAAGCCCCAAAGCAGTATAGACAATGCGCCATACAAAGCCGCCAACGAATAAAACGGGCGGAAGGCCATTGCCCAAACCGGGTGTTTGAACAAATCGGTCATGGTGGTTCCTTCAATTTTTATATCATCATAAAACAGCAACAGAGGCCGTCTGAAACTTTTCAGACGGCCATCGACTCCTTTCCCTGTTACACATTTTCAGGCAAAGGCAAAAAAGGTTCAATCGCAGGGAAAAGCTCGCGCTCCTCAAAGCGCGCATGATCGCGCAAAGTGACAGCAAACTCCTTATTCCATGATTCATTCATATATTCAGGATGCGCCATCATCGCGCGCAATTTGGCATGATCGCCTTCAAAACGCTGCCGCAACGCAGGGTCAATTTTATCCCAATACGGCGCAAACATGGTTTCCTCTTCCAAAAAATGTGGCTCAAGCTCCACAAAATGAGGATCCAGCTCCGCTTGATGGCTTTGCTCCGGCGTGCGCAAGAGACGGACGCACAACGACAGCGAGCCATGATGCTCGCGGGAAAGTTCTATTAAGGCAGGGTGGCGTTTCAAGGGTTTCATAAGTTCGTTATAATGGCAACAGTTTGTCAAACTGGATTAATTCAAATGTTTCAGATATTATGAAACCCAATCCCACATAAAGTCAAACAACCCCTTACCAAACACTACCCTTTTGACATATAAGAAAAAATATTCAAAGAGCCAGCTATGTATCTGACCCAACATACCGATTACGGATTGCGCGTATTGGTTTATACCGCCATTAATGATGACACCCTCGTCAATATCAGCACCATTGCCGAGACTTACAATATTTCCAAAAGCCATTTGATGAAAGTGGTTACCTCATTAGTCAAAGGCGGATTTCTGGTCAGCGTGCGCGGCAAAGGCGGTGGTTTACGCTTGGCAGATGATCCTGAAAAAATCAACATCGGCGCAGTCGTCCGCCATCTGGAGCCGATGCAGGTTGTCGAATGCATGGGCGATAACAACGAATGCCTCATCACCCCATCCTGCCGACTGACCGGCATCATTACCGGCGCCATCAAAGCCTTCTTCAACCATTTAGATCAATACTCCCTGCAAGATCTTTTAGACAAACCAACCTACGACATACTCTATACCCCACGTATCCCCATCAACGAAATACGCAGAATGGTTGATTAAACTTTCAGGCCGTCTGAAAAACAGTCCAGCTATATCGAAATAATCATCAGCCTCTTAATATAGCGCATGTGGTATTACTCGGAAAAATAAAAAATGCCGTCTGAAATTAAGATTTTCAGACGGCATTGGTTTACAAAACACTCTACAACTTAAATAGCTGACTTTCATTCGATAGGTTAATTTTTATACTGAATACGTCAAATATAAGACAACAGAAAAACCCAAAATAAGAATAATCATAGCAACCATAAAATTTATTCTTAATACTTTCAAATAAAATTTATTGGAGATTTTTTGCATTCCAAACAGCACCTTGAAAAAATTAAATTGCATTCTTCTAGCAATAAACAGATATTCAAAAAAAACCGCATTCATCCCTTCTAATTTTGATATTTTATATAGCATTACTAGATTAATTATAATTACAATAAAATACAAAAATACTAAACAAAACAGAAAATAAGGCAATAACTCCACCAAACTACTCCTTTTTTAAAAGAATTTTCCCTAAAAAATAGATTGGACGAAATAACCGAATTGCTATACTCGACATTATATTCCACCCCTTCACAAACCAATAAATACAAAAATGCCCGAAGCCAAAAGCCTCGGGCATTTTTAATATTTGGTGGGTCCGGTGGGTTTCGAACCCACGACCAAGGGATTATGAGTCCCCTGCTCTAACCCCTGAGCTACAGACCCGTCAAGAGTAGATGCGGATTATAGCATAACTTGTTGCTTGTTCAAGATGCCGGGCAAATGTTTCAGACGGCCTGTTGGTTTTCTATTCGGGCATTATGCCGATATGCCCAATGCTTCCCAAACTTTCAAAGCGTCCGATGTTGCTTTGACATCGTGAACACGTATGATTTGCGCGCCTCGGGCGACTGTAGCCAAAGCGGCTGCGACGCTGCCGTGTACGCGTTTGGCGGCATCTTGTTCGCCTGTCAGCTCGCCAATCATACGTTTGCGCGATACGCCGATCAGAAGGGGGAATCCGGTTGCGTCCATCAATTCAGGCAAATGTTTTATCAGGGTGATGTTGTGTTGCAGGTTTTTGCCGAAACCGAAGCCGGGGTCTAGCGTGATACGTCCAGGGGCAATGCCTGCTTGAACGCATTCTGCCGCGCGTGCTTTTAAATAGCGCGCGACTTCTTCGACGACATCTTGATATTGCGGATTAAGCTGCATGGTTTTGGGCAAACCCTGCATGTGCATAAGACACACGCCTGTCTTCGGCTGTTGCGCCAGCAATGCAACTGCGCCTTCATCACTCAATGCGGCAACATCGTTGATAATATCGACGCCGCCTTGCGCCAAGGCTTTTTCCATAATCGCCGTGCGGCGCGTATCCAAGCTGACGGGAACATTCCACTTAGCCACTTCCGCCAAAACCGGCTGCACCCTGGCCCATTCTTCTTCAAGAGAAACATCATCCGAACCCGGACGGGTAGATTCGCCGCCGATATCGAGAATATCCGCGCCGTCTTTCAGCAGCTGCTCGGCATGTGCCAATGCTATTTGGACATTTTGCGAATAGGTTCCACCATCGGAAAATGAATCGGGGGTCAGATTGACGATGCCCATGATTTTCGGTTTGTCTAAGGCGATTTCAAATCGGCCTGCCTGCCAAATGTGCGTGTTCATAATGCTTCCATTGATGAAATAATAGGATAGAGGCCGTCTGAAACTTTTCAGACGGCCTTTAGTTTTTGACTTCAAAACAGTAAATTACATTCCGCCGTAATTCGGTCCGCTTGCGCCTTCAGGGCAAATCCAAGTGATGTTTTGCGTTGGGTCTTTGATGTCGCACGTTTTACAGTGAACACAGTTGGCGGCGTTGATTTGCAGACGCGGGCTGCCGTTTTCTTCGACGATTTCATATACGCCGGCCGGACAATAGCGGGTTTCGGGCGAGGCGTATTCTTTGTAGTTTACATCTATCATAACCTGCGGATTTTTCAGCACCAAATGGTCGGGCTGGTTTTCTTCGTGCGCAAGGTTGGCAAGGAAAACGCTGCTCAAACGGTCGAAGGTCAAAACGCCGTCAGGCTTCGGATAATCAATCGGCTTGCACGCGGCGGCTTTTTTGAGCTGCTCGTTGTCTTTGCCGTGATGTTTCAAGGTCCAAGGGGCTTTGCCTCTGAAAATCATTTGGTCGATGCCGGTATAGATTGAGCCGAGGTAAACGCCCCATTTAAATGACGGACGGACATTGCGCGCGGCGTAAAGCTCTTGATACAGCCAGCTTTGTTCAAAGCGTTGCTGATAATCGGTGGCCTCTTTGCCACTGTCGAAGCTTTCCATTTCTTCAAGGTTTTCCAACATAGGGAACACGGCTTCTGCGGCAAGCATGGCGGATTTCATGGCCGTATGGATACCTTTGATGCGCGGCATATTCAGGAAACCTGCGGCATCGCCGATTAAAACGCCGCCTTTGAACGAGAGTTTCGGCAGGCTTTGCAAACCGCCTTCAATCAGCGAACGCGCGCCATACGCGATACGGCGGCCACCTTCAAAGGTTTTGCGGATTTCAGGATGGGTTTTGAAACGTTGGAACTCTTCAAACGGCGACAGATACGGGTTTTGATAATCCAAACCGACCACAAAGCCGACAGCGACTTTGTTGTCGTCAAAATGATAAATAAACGAGCCGCCGTAGGTTTTGCTGTCGAGCGGCCAGCCTGCGCTGTGCATCACCAAACCTGGCTGATGTTTTTCAGACGGCACTTCCCAAATCTCTTTGATGCCCAAGCCGTAAGTTTGCGGCTGACTGTTTTGGTCGAGTTTGAAGCGTTCTATGACTTGTTTGGAAAGCGAACCGCGGCAGCCTTCGGCAAATATGGTTTGCTGCGCCCAAAGCTCCATGCCGGGCTGAAATGAATCGGTCGGTTCGCCGTCTTTGCCCACGCCCATATTGCCGGTCGCAATGCCTTTGACCGAACCGTCTTCGTGATACAGCACCTCGGCGGCGGCAAAGCCCGGATAGATTTCCACGCCCAAATTTTCCGCCTGCTCCGCCAACCAGCGCACGACTTCGCCCAAGCTGGCAATATAGTTCGCATGGTTGTCAAAATTCGGGGTAACCGGCAGGTTGAAGGCTTTTTTCTCGGTCAGGAACAAAACCCTGTCCTTCGTCACTGTACGCGTCAGCGGTGCGCCTTTTTCTTTCCAATCAGGAATCAGCTCATTCAAAGAAATCGGATCGATGATGGCACCGGCCAGCGAGTGCGCACCGGCCTCCGAACCCTTCTCCACCACGCAAACGCTGATTTCGCGCCCATTCTTTTCGGCAAGCTGCTTGAGTTTGATGGCGGCAGACAAACCCGACGGGCCTGCGCCGACAATCACGACATCGTATTGCATACTGTCGCGTTCGATGGTTTCTGTCATAGTGGTTCCTGTATTGTCATTATTCAATTTAATCCGCTAATTATACAGCCTGGACATATAGTTACCAAATACAACAAAAGGCCGTCTGAAACTTTACTCAAATTTCAGACGGCCTTTACTGTGTTCAAAAGATTACTGCGCTTTGGTTTCCGTTACAAAACCGATTTTGCTGATACCGGCTTCGCGCGCCGCTTGCAGGGCTTGGTTGACATAATCGTATTCAACCGCTTTATCCGCCGCAATCGCCACAATCACATCTTCGTTTTTCGCTTTGGCTTCTTTCAGCTTGGCAGTTACCGTTGCCAAATCCACTTTGGTATCTGAATCGCCGCCAACGACATAAGCACCACTGGCATCAATGCTCAAACGCAAAGGATCTTTAGGCTGCTGCTTATCCTCTTTCGCCGCTTTTTCCGAAGCAGTCGGCAACTCCAAAGGAATCGAGTGGGTCAGCACCGGCATGGTAATCATAAATACAATTAGCAACACCAGCATCACGTCCACCAAAGGTGTAACGTTGATATCCGACATCGGCGCATCATCGCCGGAATTCATTGATCCGAAAGCCATGGTTTAATCCTTTTGGTTCAGAAGGCGGACATGCAGGTCATGTGCAAATGCGTCCATATCTTGCGCGATGGTTTTTGTACCGCGATTGAGGAAGTTGTACGCCAATACGGCCGGAATCGCCACAAACAGACCGACAGCAGTCGATACCAAAGCCTCACCAATCGGACCGGCTACCGCAGCAATGCTCATTTGACCGCTTTCGCTGATGCCGATCAGGGCATGGTAAATACCCCAAACAGTACCCAACAAACCGATAAAAGGAGCAGTTGCGCCGATAGAGGCCAAAGCGGTCATACCGTAGTCGAACTGGCGCATGGTTTGGGACATGCTGTTGCGGATGTGAACAACCAAGTATTCGTTCAAAGGCAATTCGTCAATCAGCGATTTGCTTGTCGTTTGACGGTAGTTTTGGTATGCGCGCAGAGACTCATCGGCAACATTGCTCATCGGTGCTTCTACCGCTTTGGCTTTCTGTACAGCATCGGCCAGCGTAAACGCATTCAACATCAACTCTTTTACCTGAGCATTGCCTTTTTTCGCTTTACGGTATTTGATGCAGCGGATCACGATAACGCTCCATGTTACCACGCTCATCAACAACATCAGGACAAATACACCAATCAGTACCACATCACCTGATTTGAAAACTAAACTTAAATCCATAATTTTTCCAAGTTAAAAATAAAATTAAAATTTCTATCGGGTCATTTAAAATCATTCCCCAACAGCATATATTTTCTAATCAATCAGCTTAGGCCTAGATACTTATTCGAGCGTGAATTTGACAGGTACTTTAAATTCAGTCCAAACACTTGCATGACAGCTACCATCTTTAACGGCTTTACGCGCTGCATTATCCAGACGACTATAACCACTTGATTTATTCACACTAATTGAATCCACTTTACCGCCGGGACCAACCAAGACTTTCAAAACGACCAAGCCCTCTTCACCATTTTCAGTGGACAGTGAAGGATACGGAGGTCTTGGAATATGGCAGGTTCCTTTTGCCGGATTGCCTTTACTGCTGCCGGCACCTGTACCGCTGCCACCACCTCCGCCACCGCCGGTGCCGGAACCATGTTCGCCTTTCGCACCACCGCTGCCGGATCCGCTGCCTTCGCCACGGCCGCTGCCTGTACCTTTCGTACCGCCGCCGTTGCCTTTTCCTTCTCCTCCCAAGGCTTTGCCTTCTCCGTTGCCTTTACCGTTTTCAGCAGTATTCGGCCCGGTTTTGCTGCCTGAATATTCAGATGCTTTGGGAGACGGTTTAGGTTCTGCCTTCGGCTCTGGTTTTGGTTCAGGTTTTGGCTCGGGCTTTGGCTCAGGTTTGGGTTCCGGCTTAGGCTCGGGCTTAGGTTTCTCGATAGGTTTCGGTTTTTCCTTTTGCTGTACAATATCCGCTTTTTCTTTTTTCGTTACCACAGGTTTGATAACAGGTTTGGGCGGCTCGACAGGCTTAGGTTTGGGTTTCGGCTTGGGTTTCGGTTGTTCGGGGGTAGGCTCGGGGGCGGCAGGTGCGCCTTCGCCCTCAGGACTACCGTCGCCACCGCCGAAATCGCCTAAATCGACAAATTCAATATTCGCCATTTCGACAGGAGGCGGTTTGTGCGCGTGCCATAAAAGTGCAACCAAACCGACGTGAATCAACGCAACGGAAGTCACGACGGCTGGAGTTAAAATTCGTTTTTTATCCATAATTCCGTTATGTTAATAGCAACAATTCCCGTTTGCAAGTCGTTTTACAGTCAAAATAAGCATTAATGCTTATAGAGAAAGTTTATAGACCTGCTGTTTTAAAGGCTGTATATCATAATATGATATTAGCTCTCATTACTAATATTATCAAACAAACGGCCATCTGAAAAGATAAACGGTATTAAAAAAGCCATCGACTCTTACAATCTTTATGCCATCCGCACATCAGGCCAATATTTAAACCTCATCAGACCGATAAAAATTCAAATGGTTTCAAACCATCTGTATTTCTTATCCATAAAACATCAGGCCGTCTGAAAACATTCTTTCAGACGGCCTGATTCAAACAAAATCATTTTTTCCGTTTCGCCCTTGGGTGCGCCTCATCATAAACACGCGCCAAATGGTCGAAATCCAGCTTTGTATAAACTTGCGTAGCGGAAAGGTTGCTGTGGCCCAACAATTCCTGTACGGCGCGGATATCGCCCGATGCCTGCAAAAGATGGGTTGCATAGCTGTGGCGCATCATGTGCGGCGAGATATGGCTGGCGCTGCCCACGCACACCGCCCACGCCTGCAGGCGTTTTTGGATTTGACGTTGCCCCAGCCTACCGCCGTTCTTATTGGTGAACAAGGCCTGCTCGCCCTCTTTGGCAATACGCACCGCCAAATAATCGCGCAATGCCGCAATGCTTTTGCCCACCAAAGGCACTTGCCGCTGCTTGCCGCCTTTACCCTTCACGCTGACCCAGCCTTCGTCCAAGACGATACTGTCCAGATTCAACCCTTGTATCTCGCTCAGGCGCAAACCGCTGCCATACATCAATTCAAACATGGCCTTATCGCGCACGTCCAACTCGTCATCAACCGGCGCATGGTCAAGGATATGGTTTAAAGGCTCTTGCGGCAGCGCTTTGGGCAGGCGTTCGGGCAGGCGCGGCGCTTTCATATTAAATGTCGGGTCGCTTTCCATAACTTCTATCTGCACCAGCCAACTGCAATACTGCCGCCACACCGACAATTTCCGCGCCAAGCTACTTTCGCTTAAGCCCTTTTGCGACAGCTTTTTCAATACCGCCACAAAATCACGGCGCGTCGGCAGGCCGTTTCCCAGGTTATCGGGCAACAGGCGCATCAACTCACTCAAATCGCGCCGATAAGCGGAAACGGTATGCTCCGACTTGCCTTGTTGCAGCAAGGTTTTCAGATAGCGTTCAAGATGAAGCGCAAAATTGTTTGATTCCGCCATTTCAGACGGCCTCCAATGCTGCTTTCAAGGCCGAAGGCAGACGGCAGACACGCTGCTTACCATAATCGAAACACACCATGCCTGTCTGCACTTTCGCCAGCACAAGGCCGTCTGAAATCCTGCGGATACGGTACAACAAAGAAAAGCCCACTCCGGCCACACCCGCCGCCCCCATTTCTACCGACAGCTCATCACCATGATGACCTTGCGCCAAATACTGCACCGCAGCATCCGCCATAATCAGGCCAGCCCCTCCGGCATCCATTTCGCTCCAACCCAACGCCGCCAGCCAACGCATCCTTACTTCATGGCACAAACGCAACACAGCATCGTTCGCCAGATGACCGCCATAGTTCACATCGCCCACCTGCACCGTCAAGGCCGTCTGAAACAAAGGCTTACCACATTCGGCCACCGAAATCCTATCCATTTTGCACACCCGTTTTCAATACTCTCCCATTATAAACCGAGACCCTGTTCGTTAATATATAAAAACAATGTAACAGCTTGTAGTCTTTCATTTCAAAAAACATTATAATTTATCAGATAAATTTACCCTTCACTACCTCAGGAGCTCCTCATGGCACTCGTATCCATGCGCCAATTATTGGACCATGCTGCCGAAAACAGCTACGGTCTGCCCGCATTCAACGTTAACAACCTCGAACAAATGCGCGCCATTATGGAGGCGGCCGACCAAGTCAACGCCCCCGTTATCGTTCAAGCATCCGCAGGCGCACGCAAATACGCAGGTGCCCCATTCCTGCGCCATCTGATTTTGGCCGCAGTCGAAGAATTCCCACACATCCCTGTCGTGATGCACCAAGACCACGGCGCATCTCCTGATGTGTGCCAACGCTCCATCCAACTGGGCTTCTCCTCTGTGATGATGGACGGCTCGCTGATGGAAGACGGCAAAACTCCGTCCACCTACGAATACAACGTCAACGCCACCCGTACCGTGGTCAACTTTTCGCACGCTTGCGGCGTGTCCGTTGAAGGCGAAATCGGCGTATTGGGCAACCTCGAAACCGGCGAAGCCGGCGAAGAAGACGGCGTCGGCGCAGTGGGCAAACTTTCCCACGACCAAATGCTGACCAGCGTTGAAGATGCCGTACGTTTCGTTAAAGATACCGGCGTTGACGCATTGGCTATCGCCGTCGGCACCAGCCACGGCGCATACAAATTTACCCGTCCGCCCACAGGCGATGTATTGCGTATCGACCGCATCAAAGAAATCCACCAAGCCCTGCCGAACACCCACATCGTGATGCACGGCTCCAGCTCCGTTCCGCAAGAATGGCTGAAAGTCATCAACGAACACGGCGGCAAAATCGGTGAAACCTACGGCGTACCGGTTGAAGAAATCGTCGAAGGCATCAAACACGGCGTGCGCAAAGTCAACATCGATACCGACTTGCGCCTCGCCTCTACCGGCGCTATCCGCCGCTTCATGGCAGAAAACCCATCCGAATTCGACCCGCGCAAATACTTGAGCAAAACCGTCGAAGCCATGAAACAAATCTGTCTTGACCGCTACCTCGCATTCGGTTGCGAAGGCCAAGCCGACAAAATCAAACCGATTTCTTTAGAAAAAATGGCAACCAAATACGCCAAAGGCGAATTGAACCAAATCATTAAATAATCCGTATATCAGATTCACACTAAGGCCGTCTGAAAACTTGGCAATAAGGTTTCAGACGGCCTTAGCTTTTGGGAAATTTATAGTAAAATCTTCCACCGACTACACATCAAAACACATCGAAAGCAAACATGAAACTCGCCGTTATTTTGCCGGCCTATTGCACCAAAGCTTATTTGCCCAAATGCTTGGATTCGGTATTGAATCAAACATTCCGTGACTTTTTCGTCATCGCCATCAATGATGCTTCAACAGATAAAACCGGCGAAATCCTCGAAGCTTACGCAGCCAAAGATTCACGTTTGCAGGTTTTCCACCTTCCTGAAAACAGGGGCGAGCCGTTTGCCTGCCAATTTGCCATGGATATGCTCAAAGACGTAGAAGTCGAATATGTGGCACGAATGGACGCGGACGATATTTGCGCCTTGGATCGTTTTGAAAAACAAATTCAATTCTTAGACAGCCATCCCGAAATCGATATTGTCGGCAGCCAAGCCACCATCTTTTTTGATGACCAAACCGGAAGAGAACCCGTTTTAAGCGACCTCCCCCTGCTCGACAAAGACATTAAAGCTTTTCTCTCCTTTGCCGCCCAAAACATGTTCAACCCCACCACCATGTGGCGGCACGACAGCATTAAAAACCTCGGGATAAACTACACCGCGACAGAAACCGCTCCCGATTTCCATATGTGGGTGCAATGCGCCCTACATGGCAAAACCTTTGCCAACCTGCCCGAGCCTTTGTTGTCATACAGGATACACACAACTCAAGAAAGCAAAAAAAGAGACAAAATCAACAGATCCGTCCAATACACCATGGAGTTGTGGATCAGTCATCTCTTCCCTGATTTGAATACGACGGAAGTAACGCTCTTAAGTCGCATCTTGTACGAAAAGCAACTGCGCTTGACCACTGAAGAGCTGAAAACCATTTTTGCCGCCTATGACAGAATCAGCAAAGACCGCAGCATTTCATTGTTTGGCGAAGACCGCAATACAATGTTCGGCATGATAGACAATTTCTTCAATTTCTTAAAAAGCCGGTTGAAATTCACTTAAATCATAAAAGGCCGTCTGAAACCTCGTTTCAGACGGCCTTTATCTATTTCAAAATCAATCTAAATCAGAACAAGCCATGAATCACGCCTTCTGCGTCCACATCAATTTTCTCGGCAGCCGGAACTTTCGGCAGACCCGGCATTTTCATCATATTGCCGCATAACGCAACGATGAAGCCCGCACCGGAAGAAACGGTAATGCCGCGCACGGTAATACGGAAGCCTTCGGGGCAGCCCAACAGTTTGGCGTTGTCGCTCAAAGAATATTGGGTTTTCGCCATGCAGATCGGCATTTTGTCCAAGCCCAGTTTTTCCAGTGAAGCGATTTCGGCAGACGCTTCCGCGCTGAAATCGACGTCTTCCGCGCCGTACACTTTTTGGGCAATTGCACGGATTTTGTCTTTAATGCTCGATTCGACATCGTAGGCGAAGCCGAAGTTATTCGGTTGATTTTCGATGGCGTTAACGACTTTATGCGCCAAGTCTGCACCACCCGCGCCGCCTTTGCCCCATACTTCAGTCAGGGAAACTTCGACGCCGTGTTCCGCGCAGGCTTTTTCAATCATGGCCAACTCAGCATCTGAGTCGGACACAAAGCGGTTGATGGCAACCACCACAGGCAGGCCGAATACGTTTTTCAGGTTGGAAATGTGTTTCAAGAGATTAGGCAGACCTTTTGCCAAGGCTTCGAGGTTTTCTTCGCCAAGATTGGCACGCTCCACGCCGCCGTTGTATTTCAAAGCGCGGACGGTGGCGACGACAACAGCCGCATCAGGTTTCAAATCCGCCAGACGGCATTTGATGTCGCAGAATTTTTCCGCACCCAAATCCGCGCCGAAGCCTGCTTCGGTTACGGCGTAATCGGCAAGGTGTTTCGCCAGTCGGGTGGCGGTAACGGAGTTGCAGCCGTGGGCGATGTTGGCAAACGGGCCGCCGTGTACAAAGGCAGGCGTGCCTTCGATGGTTTGTACCAAGTTAGGCTTAATCGCATCTTTGAGCAATGCCGCCATCGCGCCATTCGCTTTCAAATCTTTGGCGTAAACAGGGCTGCCGTCTTTGGCATAGGCGACAAGGATGTTGCCCAAACGCTCTTTCAAATCGCTGATGTCTTTAGCAAGGCAGAATACCGCCATCACTTCGGACGCAACGGTAATGTCGAAACCATCGGGACGCATCACGCCGTCAACAGGTTTGCCCATGCCGTCGATGATGTTGCGCAACTGACGGTCGTTCATATCGACCACGCGACGCCACAGCACGCGTTTCGGATCGATGTTCAACTCGTTGCCTTGGTAGATGTGGTTGTCGAGCATGGCGGCGAGCAAGTTATTCGCCGCGCCGATGGCGTGGAAGTCGCCGGTAAAGTGCAGGTTGATGTCTTCCATCGGCAAAACTTGGGCATAGCCGCCGCCCGCCGCGCCGCCTTTAACACCAAACACCGGACCCAAAGAAGGCTCGCGCAGAGCGATAACCGAGTCTTTGCCGATATGGCGCAACGCGTCCGCCAAACCGATGGTTACAGTGGTTTTACCTTCGCCCGCCGGAGTCGGGTTGATGGCGGTAACCAAAATCAGACGGCCTTGTTTTTGCGGCAGTTTGAACGCTTCGGCAGGGTTGATTTTGGCTTTGTAGTGACCATAGGGCTCGATGTTGTCAACGTTCAAACCCAGCTTGGCGGCAATTTCACCAATCGGGCGCATGGTGGAAGACTGGGCAATTTCAGCATCGGTTTTGAAGCTCATGATTTTCCTTTATTGAGAGAGGGAAAGGCCGTCTGAAACAATATAATAAAGACGGCTGGAAGAAAAAGAATATTAGTTCTATTATAGCGTTTTCCAAAGACAAACCGCAGTGAAAATTTCGATATCTCATCAACAAGCGGATTCATATTGTCAACAATTTGAAACAAAGGAATAAAACATGAGCAGCAACGCATGGCTGTTTTGGGCATTGGCATCGGCAGGCTTCGCCTCATTGACCGCCATTTTCGCCAAAATGGGTTTACAGGGCATAGATTCAGATTTCGCCACCTTTATCCGCACCTTGGTCATCCTCGCCGCTTTGGTACTGTTTTTAACCTACACCGGCAAATGGCAGGGCGTAAACGGCTTTACCGGCCGCAACTGGACATTCCTCATCCTATCCGGCCTCGCTACCGGCGCATCTTGGCTCGCCTACTTCAAAGCCCTGCAACTGGGCAACGCCTCACAAGTCGCGCCCGTCGACAAATTCAGCCTGGTCTTGGTCGCCCTGATGGCCGTCGTTTTCTTAGACGAACGCCCAAGTACGCAGGAGTGGATAGGCTTAGGTTTGGTAACCGCGGGTGTGTTGACGCTGGCATTGAAGCGGTAATATATTGGTATTTAATAAGAAAACGAAAACAACTACCCAAACGCATACAGATGATCCGATACAACGGCAACATTAGCCTAACAAAAACTAAGCAGGTTCCTAACTTTCCAGCATCTCGGAGAGAATTAATATGAAAAAAATTATACTATTAGTCTTGATGTGTATTCCTTATTTCACCCATGCTGCACTACCTGATAGAAGCAATGCCAAACATAACGGACTCAATATTCAAGAACTATTTGATAAACTTGATATTCAATTTAAAAAATCTACATATCTAAACAACATTAGAGTAGATACATATACTTACAAAATAAATGCGTTTTTTGACAGGGACAACAAGAGTTATCGACTTCTCCACTACCATTTACGAAATTGGTGTGAGCAAAACCACGGAGTTTGGTCATCTGACCTCCCAAATATAGAAACTTACCCAAACTCTGAAGCAGTGGTTTTCCCATCTTTAACTTTTACAGGATATAACTCTTTCGTAAATGTTTCTTGCTCAGGCATAGATAATACCTCTATAACTATTTCTTTTAACACTCAAGAAATCCATATGACCGAACAAGGAAATAATTTGCTAGAAGCCAGAAAGAATCTAAAGTTACAAGAAGAAAAAGAACAGCAGCGTATTTATCAAGCCAGGGAAGAGTGCATCAGAGAACCCCAGCTAAAAATTGAAAAACTTCAAGACCGGTTAATATCATCATGGAGGAAAAACCTTAAGATTAGTGATACTATCAACGATATCAACTTAATCATCAATACAAAAGGTAAGGATTTAGTTGAGATACAAAATCGCTCTAGTGGTAAAAATTACTGGTTTAAACGAACTGAGATACATCCATCACGACAAATACAAAATGAAATAGACAAATTAACCCTACCTTTCAAAAAAGCAATTGCTGATTGCAAGAAAAATCTCTACTAGCCCTAACCTTCTATAATTCTTTTAGAGGTACATAATGAGAACCATTAAATTTGTTTCCCTATCTATTTTTAGCATTATGCTTAGTGCTTGCTCGGCTACGGATCCTGGATTATTTAAAACAAACCAACCTTTAACGCTTGAACACAGTGAACTTCACGATAATCTGCATTTACCATTTAGCGAATTTAGCAATAAATGGCTGCCGATTGGTGCTGTAAACCAAACCGTACAGCAAATCTCGAAAGCTTTATCATATCTATCCACAAGCAGAGAAACCCAGGGAGTAAAAAATGGAGAGAGGCTAGAGAACTATGCCGCAACAGATAGTTATGGAAATGACCGACATATCATTCAAAAAGCAAAAGACACCTTTCAGGCATGGTGCGCACATCATTCGGGTGAAATTAGCACACCGAACACCTACCAAGAAAATTACATAAACCAGGTAATGGTAAGTAAAAATACCCCATCATCAGGAATGTATTACGAACTTAGCGATGCCTATAGTTGCACCAAAAATGGAAAAGTTGTTGCCACACTAGCTTATTCTGAAGGTGAAGTACAAGGTCTTTCCAGTAATTATACTTTCCCTAGTGTCTTGATTTTTGTAAAAGACTGGAATAAATAACCCGCCAACAACAAAAAAGGCCGTCTGAAAAATTTCAGACGGCCTTTGCTTTGCTTCAAACAATCAGCTCACAATTAATTTGAACCGACTTTGATTTTTTGCCACAAGTTAACAGACAGTTTTTTCGCATCTGCGCTCATTTGAGGCATGACGAAACCGTCTTTCATGTCTTGCTCGTTCGGGAAAATAGAACGTGTGTTCACCAGCTCGGCAGGCATTTTTTCGCGTGCCGGTTTGCTGGCCGGTGCGAAGGTTACGGCAATACCGTTTTTCGCAGCCACTTCGGGATCAAGTGTGTAGTTGATGTATTTGTGGGCATTAGCGATGTTTTTCGCATCGGCCGGAATCAGCCAAGATTCAATCCAGAAGCCCATGCCTTTCGGAGTCAACACTTCGACACCGACATTATTTTTCACTTCTTCAGAACGCGCTTTGGCCAAGTTCAAGTCACCACCGTTACCTGCCGCCAAGCAGATGTCGCCGCGCGCCAACTCGTCAATGATGGAAGGGCTGAAACGTTTCACGTCAGGACGGATGGTTTTCAAAACTTCCGCCGCCGCTTTCAAATCTTCAGGATTCGAGCCTTTAGGATCTTTACCCAAGTAATTCAACAAGATTGGGAACATTTCGCTCGGGGTATCCCACAACGCGATGCCGCAAGATTTCAGCTTGTTGGTGTATTCGGGTTTGAACAGCAAATCCCAGCCGTTTTCAGGCAGTTGACCGCCCAAAAGCTCCTTGCCTTTCGCGGTAATCGCCAAAGTGTTCACGCCGGAGAAATAAGGAACGGCGTATTGATTGCCCGGGTCGGCAGTTTCCAACATCTTCAGCAATTCAGGGTCGATGTTTTTGTAGTTCGGAATCAGATCTTTATTGATTTTTTGGTATGCACCTGCCTCAATTTGGCGCGGCAGGAAGGCAATACCGGGCACAACCAAGTCATAGCCGGATTTACCGGTCAGCATTTTGGCTTCCAGTGTTTCGTTGTTTTCATACAAATCGTAAGTCAGCTTCAAATTGTTGGCTTTTTTGAAGTCTTCGACTGTACTTTCGTCAACGTAGTTTGACCAGTTGTAGATATTCAAAGTATCGGTAGCGGCTACCTCGGCATTGGCAGCAGGCGCGCTGCCTGCTTGAGGTTGCTCGGCTTTTTTCTCGCCACCGCCGCACGCGGCCAAAGACAATGCGGCCAATACGGCTAATACAGATTTTTTCATACGGGCAGATTCCTGATGAAAGAGTGGTTAATGTCAATAAATAAGAAACCCTGCACCCCATAAACACCCCGGCGCAGAGTTAGGCTATTGTAATGGAAACGTAAGCAAACGCAAAGCAATATCCATCTGATTTTTATTGAAATAAGGCAAAGCAACACCATCTTTTTACCAAAAGCGTTGCACCGGCTGTCGTTTTTGGGCAAAATACGGCTGATTTGCGCGCGTTTATAGAGAAAAAGCTTGCATATAAGGAAATCTGTCTTTAAAATTGCGCGTTTACAGAATTTATTTTTCAGGAGATATTCAATATGGCAAACAGCGCACAAGCCCGCAAACGTGCCCGCCAGTCGGTTAAACAACGCGCCCACAACGCCAGCCTGCGTACTGCATTCCGTACCGCTGTGAAAAAAGTGTTGAAAGCAGTTGAAGCCGGCGACAAAGCTGCTGCTCAAGCAGTTTACCAAGAATCCGTTAAAGTCATCGACCGTATCGCTGACAAAGGCGTATTCCACAAAAACAAAGCAGCCCGTCATAAAAGCCGTCTGTCTGCTAAAGTAAAAGCTTTGGCTTAATACTGACGCAGATGCCGGAAATCCTGACAACCAAAGCAGGATAATCGAGCTGATACGATGCCCCTGAGGTCTTGCCTTTCAGGGGCATTGCCGTATTCACAGCCCAAACTGACGAAATAAAACCTTTACCCTCTCATCAGGCCGTCTGAAAAACAACGGAAACTCTCATGAACAAGATGTTGAAACATTCCCTAAGTATCGGATTCATTGCTGCCGCCCCGCTGGCTGCCGCCGATACCGCCCTACACTGCACCACCATTCAAGACAACGCCACCCGTTTGGCGTGTTACGACAACATCTACTCGGCGCAACTCCCTCCGCAATCCCCACTGCCGCAAGCGCAAACCGAAACCGCCAAAACACCGGTTGACCTCGAAAAAAGCGTGCGTAAGAGCATTGAGAAAAAAGAAGCAGCCATCGTATTCGACAACCCTACCCATCCGAATATTTCAGACGACGTATTAAGCGACACTGCCGACAGCTATACGCCTTTAAGCCTGATGTACGATTTGGATAAAAACGACACACGCGGCCTGTTAAGCGTACGCGAGCACAACCCTATGTACCTCATGCCCGTTTGGTACAACAGCAGCCCCAACTATTACCCGGAATCCCCCAGTCGCGGCATAACTACGCAGGAAAAATTCAGCGAGCAAAAACGCCTAGAAACCAAAATGCAGGTTTCCTTCAAAAGCAAGATTGCCGAAGATTTATTCAAAACCCGTGCCGACGTATGGTTTGGCTATACCCAAAAATCCGACTGGCAAATCTTTAACCAAGGCCGCAAATCCGCTCCGTTCCGCAATACCGACTACGAGCCCGAAATCTTCATTACCCAACCCGTTAAAGCAGACCTGCCTTTCGGCGGCAAACTGCGCATGGTCGGCGCAGGTTTTGTTCACCAGTCCAACGGTCAAAGCCGCCCCGAATCACGCTCATGGAACCGGGTTTACGCCATGGCAGGCATGGAATGGGGCAAGCTGACCATTATTCCTAGAGTTTGGATGCGCGCCTTCGACCAAAAAGGGGATGACGATGACAATCCGGACATCAACAAATACATGGGCTACGGCGACTTGAAAGTCCAATACCGCTTCAATGACAAACAAAATGTTTATTCCGTCCTGCGTTACAACCCGAAAAGCGGACGTGGCGCCGTTGAAGCGGCCTATACTTTCCCCATCAAAGGCAAACTCAAAGGCGTTGTCCGCGGCTTTCACGGCTATGGCGAAAGCCTGATTGACTACAACCACAAACAAAACGGCATCGGCTTCGGCCTGATGTTCAACGACTGGGACGGAATCTAATTCTCCATATTGTTTCAGACGGCCTGTGCAATCAAGGTGGCCGTCTGAAACAATAAAACAAAACAAGCCATTCGTTTAAAATACTCGTTTCCTAGCTCCCAAACGCGTATAATGCAAAGTTTGGGCAAAACTTGCCGGAATGAAACAAAGATGACAGAAGCCGCAGCCGAAAGCGGAAAAATCGCCAAGGCTTTAAAGAAATACTTGATTACAGGCGTACTGGTTTGGTTGCCGATTGCCGTAACCATCTGGGCGATGAGCTATATCATCTCCGCCGCCGACAAACTGATCAACCTATTACCGGAAAGCTGGCAGCCCCAGCATTTCTGGGGATTCAACATACCCGGTTTGGGCATTGTTGCCGCCACCGTCGTCTTGTTCGTTACCGGCGTATTTGCCGCCAACGTTTTAGGCAGACGGATTCTCGGCGCGTGGGACAGCCTTTTAGGACGCATTCCCGTCGTCAAATCCATCTACTCCAGCGTTAAAAAAGTTTCCGAATCCCTGCTCTCCGACAGCAGCCGCTCGTTCAAAACCCCCGTACTGGTTCCCTTTCCGCAACCGGGCATTTGGACGATAGCCTTTGTTTCCGGTCATATCCCCGACAAACTCAAAGGCAGCCTGCCGCAAGATGACGACTATATTTCCGTTTACGTCCCAACCACGCCCAACCCGACCGGCGGCTATTACATCATGGTTAAAAAAAACGACGTTCGCGAGCTGGACATGAGTGTGGATCAGGCATTGAAATATGTAATTTCGCTGGGCATGGTGATGCCGGACGACTTACCGGTTAAAGCCCTACCCGCCCAAAAACCGTCAGAAGACGGTGATACCGAACATAACAATTAAGGTCTTCTTTTTTCAGACGGCCTTTCCTTCTTTTTCAAATTGAACAATATAAAAAGGTGATTTTATGCGTACCAACTATTGCGGCCTTATCAGCGAGCAATACTTAGACCAAACCGTTACCGTCAAAGGCTGGGTACACCGCCGACGCGACCACGGCGGTGTGATTTTTATCGACCTGCGCGACCGCGAAGGCATCGTTCAAGTCGTTATCGACCCTGACACTCCGGAAGCATTTGCCGCTGCCGACTCTTCCCGCAACGAATACGTCTTGAGCATTACCGGCCGCGTACGCAACCGTCCTGAAGGTACAACCAACGACAAAATGATTTCCGGCAAAATCGAAATCCTTGCCAAAGAAATCGAAGTCTTGAACGCTGCTGCTACGCCTCCGTTCCAAATCGACGATGAAAACATCAGCGAAAACGTTCGCCTGACCAACCGCGTTATCGACTTGCGCCGTCCTACCATGCAACGCAACCTGCGCCTGCGTTACCAAGTGGCCATGGGCGTTCGCCGCTACTTGGATGCACAAGGCTTCATCGACATCGAAACGCCGATGCTGACCCGCTCCACTCCGGAAGGCGCACGCGACTACCTCGTACCAAGCCGCGTTCATCCGGGCGAATTCTTCGCTCTGCCGCAATCTCCACAATTGTTTAAACAACTGTTGATGGTTGCCGGTTTCGACCGTTACTACCAAATCACCAAATGTTTCCGTGACGAAGACTTGCGTGCCGATCGTCAACCTGAATTCACTCAAATCGACTTGGAAACCTCGTTCTTAAACGAGGATGAAATCATGGACATCACCGAAGGCATGGCCAAACAAGTCTTCAAAGACGCATTGGGAGTGGATTTGGGCGACTTCCCACGCATGCCTTACTCTGAAGCCATGTTCTACTACGGCTCTGACAAACCAGATATGCGCATCAACTTGAAATTTACCGAGTTGACCGACCTGATGAAAACGGAAGAATTTAAAGTTTTCCGTGGCGCAGCCGACATGAAAGGCGGCCGCGTAGTCGCTCTGCGCGTGCCTAACGGCGCGAAATTCAGCCGCAAAGAAATCGACGAATACACCAAATTTGTCGGCATCTACGGCGCGAAAGGTCTGGCATACATCAAAGTAAACGATGTGAGCAACCTCTCCAACGGCGAAGACAGCGGCCTGCAATCTCCAATCGTGAAATTCCTGTCTGAAAATGCCCTGAAAGAAATCATCGCGCGTACCGGCGCGCAAAACGGCGACATCATCTTCTTTGGCGCAGACAAAGCCAAAGTCGTGAACGAAGCCATCGGCGCGCTGCGTATTAAAGTCGGTTTGGAACACGGCAAAGACAACGGCTACTTCGTAGACGAATGGAAGCCTTTGTGGGTTGTCGATTTCCCAATGTTCGAATACGACGAAGAAGCTGACCGCTACGTTGCCGTACACCATCCGTTCACCGCGCCTAAAGAAGGTCATGAAGACCTGATGGTTTCCGACCCTGCAAACTGCCTGGCCCGTGCCTACGATATGGTATTGAACGGCTGGGAAATCGGCGGTGGCTCTATCCGTATCCACCGTGCAGACGTACAAGAGAAAGTGTTTGCCGCGCTGAAAATCAGCCCTGAAGAGCAACAAGAGAAATTCGGCTTCCTCTTGGACAACCTGAAATTCGGTGCGCCTCCTCACGGTGGCCTTGCATTCGGCCTCGACCGTCTGGTTACCCTGATGACCGGTGCAGAATCCATCCGCGATGTGATTGCCTTCCCGAAAACACAACGTGCACAATGTCTGCTGACCAATGCACCTAATGTGGTCGACGACAAACAACTTCGCGAATTGAGCCTGCGTCTGCGTCAGAAAGCAGTTGAAACAAAAGAAGCATAATTTATCGGCTTAACCTTTAAAATATCAAGGCCGTCTGAAATTTTTGAAATTTCTTTCAAACTTTTCAGACGGCCTTTCTACATTTTGATCGTTTATATATAATCAACCCGCAAACTGTTTTATTTTAAACGTTCACTTTAATGACGTTAGAGTATAAAAAACAACCGTTTGTAAGAAAAACAAACAAATAAGCTCCACAAGCACTATCATGACTGTTACAACAATAAAGGAACCAAACAATGTTTCTGTTACTGACGGGGCTGATACTGACTTTTTTTATTTTGTTGTTTATTATTACTTCAATTATTCACAAAAAACAGTTTGCCTATAACACACACCAAGACTATAACTATCCCTCCCTCCCCTCTACCGCGCATGCAACCCTCAAAGGCGGCAGCCTAACCTTGCCCGCCACTGTCAGCGGACGGGATACCGTCATTGCCAAAATCCGCATCAAATCCACTTGGGCAGGATTGCTGGTATTGCCTTTTGTTGAAACCATTTCATCTAAAGGCAAATGGAAGCAATATTTCGAATACGGCGCAAAAGGCGTGCGCTATATCAATCTGAGCGACACCTTCTCCGACAGCGATAAAACCATCCGTTTGGAAGGCAAATACCTAACCTTGCCCGACCAAGAAATCGAACTCTCTGTTTATCCGCGAGAAAACCTCGACGGCAAAAAAATCCTTGTCCTCGCACCTCATGCTGACGATGCCGAATTAAGTGCATACGGTTTGTATGAAAAACACGCCGCCAATTCAATGATCTGCACCTTAACCGCCAGCGAAGGTGGCAGCTTCCACTATGGCAACCTTTATAGCACGTGCGACTGCGACACCCAGGCACAATATCTGCAAAAAGGTAGGATGCGTGTTTGGAACAGCCTGACCGTTCCCCTTTTGGCCGGTGTGCCGTCTGAAAACATCCTGCAACTGGGCTACTTCGACAACACATTGACCGCCATGCGCCAAAATCCGGAAAAAGAGATTAAATCGACCAAAATCGATACGACCGATGTCGATATTTTCCGCAGTGCCAATACCTCCCCATTGGCAAAACATCTCAAGCCCGGCTCGACTTGGAACAGCTTGGTGGACAACCTTGGCTATCTGATAGAAACGTTCCAGCCGGATATTATCGTGACGCCGTCTCCCAATATTGATGTGCATCCCGACCACCAACATACTGCACTGGCCGCCATCGAAGCCCTGCGCAAAATCAATTACCGCCGCGGCAATCTGTTTTTGCACACCATACATTATCTGAGCGATGACTTCCCTATCGGCAAAGTAGGTTCTTCCCTCAGTCTGCCGCCGCCCTCCGAGCAACCGTTTTACTTCCAAAGCATCTATTCCCATCCTTTGGATAAAGAAGAACAAAACCGCAAACTTCTCGCCCTTGATGCCATGAACGACATCCGCCCCAATTCAGACGGCTATATGCGTTGGAGCACCATGATATTCAAAGGTTTAAACAAACTACGGCACCACGTCCTCCATCTCGACAAAGACTTGGTCAACCGCTTTGTCCGCAGCAACGAATTCTTCTATACCGTCCCCATCAGCGATTTGTACCAAGAAGAGACGCTGAAACAAATCACCTATCAGGGCAAAGCCCAATAAACCGGAAAGGCCGTCTGAAAAAATGTTTCAGACGGCCTTTATCACACCTAATCAAAACAATAAAATCACCGCATTACAAACGAAAAACACCAAGCCCAAATCCAAACGCGACAACCCAAGTTATAATAAAACTCTTCCCACACGTCCCACATCATCATGCCAATTTACTTCATCGCCGATTTACACCTGAGCGAATCCCATCCTCAACTGACCGCACTCTTCCAGAAATTTATGCAAGAAAAAGCCGTCCACGCCCAAGCCGTATACATTCTTGGCGACCTTTTCGATTTTTGGATCGGCGATGACGAAAACAGCCCTTTGGTTCAAACCATCAAACAAACCATCCGCAGCCTGACCGAGCGCGGCATTGCCTGCTATTTTATCCACGGCAACCGCGACTTCCTCATCGGCAAAACCTTTGCCCGCGACACCGGCATGACCTTACTACCCGAGTACGCCGTTATCGACCTGTTCGGCACACCCACCCTGCTCTGTCACGGCGACACTCTCTGCACCGACGACCATTCTTATCAAAAATTCCGCCGTACCGTCCATCAAAAATGGCTGCAACGCCTGTTCCTGCTCCTGCCGCTCACACTCCGGCTAAACATCGCCACCAAAATCCGCAAGCAGAGCAAACAGGACAAACAACACAAAACCGCCGACATCATGGACGTCAATCCGGCCTTTACCCACGAAACCGTCCAACGCTTCCACACGCCCCTGCTCATTCACGGCCATACCCACCGCGAAAATATCCACCGCAACGCCGATTACACCCGCATCGTACTCGGCGACTGGCGCGACAATTACGCCTCCATTCTCGAAGTCAATGCCGAAGGCTACCGTTTTATCGCCTTATAAAACATCAGGCCGTCTGAAAACCGGTTTCCCGATTATTCAGACGGCCTGACTGACAAACATCCTCAAACCGTTTACGCAAACCAACCACGTATCCGTTCCAAACCACCAAAGCGCACGCACGCATCCGCATTCGCTTCAGTTTTCGGTTTCGCCCGATAAGCAATGCCGAATCCCGCCTCCCGTATCATCGGAATATCGTTCGCACCATCACCCATCGCCACTACCTGCCACGGAGCCAAACCCAGAAGCTCACGGTATTCACGCAGCAAATCCGTCTTAGCCTGCGCATCGATAATCCGCCCTTTCAGACGGCCTGTCAGCTTGCCGTTTTCCACTTCCAACACATTCGCAAAATGGAAATCCAAGCCTAAACGCTGTTGCAGGCGTTCCGTAAAGAACGTAAACCCGCCCGACACCAGCATAAACTTCACATCATTCCGTTTGCACTCTTCCAACAAAAATTCCGCGCCCGGCGAGAGCTGCAACACATTCTCGTACACCTCTTCCAACACGCGCTCGTCCAAACCGGACAGCAAAGCCACACGCTTACGCAAAGACTGCTCAAAGTCCAGCTCGCCACGCATCGACTGCTCCGTAATTGCAGCCACCTCATCCTTCAGCCCAACACCGGCCGCAATCTCATCCACGCACTCAATCGTAATCAGCGTCGAATCCATATCGCTGACAATCAGTCCCAAATCAGCAAAAGCCACATCCGGCAATACCGCACCATCTATCTGCTGCGCAATCAACGCCGCACGCATCTCGTCCGTCAATTCAAAATCATCATCAACCGGCACACGCAACACTGACTTCCCTGATGGCGCAGACACCAAACCGCCAAACGCCGACCAGTCGCAAGCGCCCAAATCTCCATGTTGCAACACCAAAACTTTCTTCATCTCATTCTCCTCATACCCCAAAACCCTTACAACCCACATTCAGCTTAAAACAACAAAACCGTATTTTTGCAAAGGCCTTAAAAAAACCAAAACAGCATTATAGCCGAACAACCCCGAAAATTTTCAGACGGCCTGTCGCTTGATTCCCTTAGCTAGTTTAATTTCAAAAACACCTTAAAAAACCATAAAAACAACATAAATCCGCTAAAAACCCTCAAAATCTTGTTCTTAAATTACAAAACAACAAAATTATCGTAAAATATAATTATTATTATTATATTTTAATTATAGAAAGACGTTCATGAACGCCCCAACCCTTAAAACATTAGCACTCATTATTGCCACTCTGCCTTATGCAGCCTTAGCAGAAAACACGGCAACACCCCGGCCCGAACAAACTGCCGAGCTGCAAACCGTCAACGTAACCGGCAAAAACCGTTCCACCCGCACCGAAAACCGCGACTCCTACACAACTTCAGCCATGCGTACCACCACCGGGCTTGCCTTGTCTCCGAAAGAAACGCCGCAGTCGGTAAGCGTGATTACCAAGACACAAATCAATGAGCAGGGGATTACCAACTTGGTTGATGCCCTGAAAACCACCACCGGCGTAAACGTCATCCGTGATGCCGGCATTCCGCGCTTCCAATCGCGCGGGTTCTATATCGACCAAATCGAAGAGGACGGAATCTCATCTACCGTCCCCGGCGCCATCAACAATCCGATGTATGACGCGCAAAGCATGAACGACATCGCCGTTTACGACCATATCGAAGTCGTGCGCGGGACGACCGGGCTGACGCAGGCAAACGGCGAGCCGGGCGGTACGGTGAACGCCGTACGCAAACGCCCCACCGGCGAACGCATTATTCAGGGTGAAGCCCAAATCGACCGCTTCGGTAAAGTCCGCACCACGGGGGACTTTTCAGGTCGTCTGAACGATGAAGGCACTTTGCGCGGCCGCGCCGTCGTCGCATTGGAACGCGACAAAAATTTCAAAGACCGCGTCAAAGGCGGCAATGCCACGCTTTACGGCGTGATGGACGCATCCGTCGGCGACAACACCAAAATCACTTGGGGCGGCCTCTATCAACGCAAACACACCAAGCCCGACGACTGGGGCGTGGCATTGAACCTGCCGCGCGATACCTATCTGGGCTACAACTGGAACAAAGGCGTTTACGACAAGGCGAACGCATTCGCCGAAGTAGAACACTATTTCAACGACAACTGGCGTTATACCGGCAAGCTGGATTATAACTACAACGAAAATATCAAGAAAAACAGCGGCATTTACAATACGTCCACGTCCTACGCAGGCTACACGCCCGGCGGTGCATTAGCCTCTGGCTGGTTGAGCCGTTACGACAATGACGAAAAACAACTGACTTTCAAAAACAATTTGAACGGCAAATTTGAAATTGCGGGCGTGCCGCAGAAAATCTTTACCGAATACACTTACACGCACACCAAAAACAACGGCAGTCGCCGTCAATACAACCCAGGCGTTTCCTTCGACCCGATGACCTTTACCGGCAACGAAATCGCCGAACCCGCCGACTGGCACGCCACACCTTATCAGATGTATTGGGAAACCCATTCCAAACGTACCACCCACGCGCTGCTTTTGGGCTTCCGTTTCAATATGTTGAAAGAAAAACTGCACATCATGGCAGGTACGCGTTGGAACCACATCAAATCGAAATATATAACCGACTATTTCTACACGGGCGGCAAGATAGACAGCGATCCCGATTCGGTTACCGACCGCAAAACCGTCCGTTTCAATCCTTATTTCGCCGTTACCTACGATTTGACGTCGAACCAAAGCCTGTATGCCAGCTACACATCCATCTTCAAACCGAACAGCAATCAGCGCAAAGACAAATCCTATCTTGAACCCGTTACCGGCGCGAACTACGAAATCGGCTGGAAGGGAGAATGGTTTGACCGCAAGCTGAATACCTCGCTTGCCCTGTTTGACATCGAACAGAAAAACCGCGCGGTGCAGGTTTGGGATACGGCAGACCAAAAATGGTATTGGGAACCCGTCGGCAAAGTCCGCAGCCGCGGCATCGAAGCCGAAATATCCGGCAACCTGAGCGAAGATTGGAAACTGTTTGCAGGTTATACGTTCAACCGGTCCAAATATCTTGAAGCGGAAAGCAAAGGCACCGTCCCCGCAGGCACTAATTTCAGCCTGCACACGCCAAAACACATGCTGCGCCTCCACACCAGCTACAACCTGCCGTTTGACGGCAAAAAATGGACCATCGGCGGCGGCGTAACCGCACAAAGCAAAACCGCCAGCCTCTACGGCGTGAAGCGCGGCGGTCATGCGGTATTCAATGCCAACATTGATTATCAGGCATCGAAAAACCTGAAACTTGCACTGATTTCGACCAACCTGTTCAACCATTACTACTACGAGAACAACAAAGTCAGCAGCAAAGGCGCGAACAACTACTATGGCCAACCGCGCAACGTCATGTTCAAAGTCGATTACAAGTTCTAACCCCGCTTGATTCAAAGGCCGTCTGAAACCGATTCTTTCCATTTTCAGACGGCCTTTTCCAATCAAACTTTTTTAAATCTTGATATAAAGCAAACAGTCTAAAAAATTTTCTCAACCGAAAAAAATTCCTGTTGCTTTTTCTTACAGTTTCGATATAGTTCTTTATAGCTAGTTTGGTACTACCCCTTATATCTAGCTTTCATTGCATTACCACCTCCATTCGTTGCCAACGGCTCCCTTTCCGGCGGCAACCTTTTTTTGACCCGATGGTTTGGCAAAATCAAAATTGAATCAAATAAAATGATTCGGAGATTTAAATTTAATTTTTAAAACAAAACGGATTATAAAAAATAACTGCTCAATTTAAACAGATATTGCCGCCAATATTTAAAAACAAACAGCCCTTTCTTTATCAAGGACCTCATCAAATACATCATTCTAAGAAACTATTCAAACTAAGCACACTTGCCCTCTGCCTTGCCGCATTGCCCCAAGCCGCACAAGCTGCCGAAGAGGTACAACAGGCTGAAGTGGAACAAGTTACCGTAGTGGGTAAAAACAAAAGCCTGCGCACTGAAAGTCAAAACAGCTACACAGTATCCGCCCTGCGCTCAACCACAGGGCTGGTGCTCTCTCCGCGGGAAATCCCCCAATCTGTCAGCGTCATTACTAAAAAACAAATTGAAGACCAAGGCATTACCGACTTAGAAGGTGCCTTGCAAAACGCTACAGGCATCAATGTTTTCAAAAGCGGCGGACGCACGCATTTCATGTCGCGCGGCTATTTTATCGAACAGTTTGAAGAAGACGGCATTGCCACGCAACTCGGCTCTCCCGGCGGATTCGGCTTAGGCGGCCCGGCCGGCGACCCGACCAGTGCAACCGATATGGCAATGTACGACCACATTGAAGTGGTGCGCGGTGCGGCAGGTTTGACACAGGCAAACAACGAACCCGGCGGCACGGTAAACGCCGTCCGTAAAAAGCCGACTGCAAAACGCCAGCTTTCCGCCGATTTGATGGCAAACTCATGGGGCAAAGTAAACAGTGTCTTTGATGCATCCGGTACCTTAAGCCAAGAGCACGGCCTGCGCGGACGCTTTGTCGGCTCGGTTGGCAGTAACAAAACTTTCAAAGACCAATCTGGCGGCCGCGACCTCCTTCTGTATGGTGTGATGGACAAAGACATCGGCGACAACAGCAAACTTACTTGGGGCGCAAGCTATCTCAACCAAACCGAAACACCCGACCCCGACGGCCTGCCGATGCGTGCAGACGGCAAAGAGTGGAAACGCAGCCGCTATCTGGGTGCGGATTGGAACGAAGCCCGCCTGAAAAAATACAATCTTTTTGCCGAATTAGAACATTATTTCAACGACAACTGGAAACTGAGCAGCAAACTGGACTGGCGCAAGAACACCAGTTCAAAAGAATATTACACGCTGGGCGGCACAGGTAACGGCATCGGTACAGACGGCCTGGGAAGTACATACAGCTTCGACCGTTACGATGCAGGCAACCGTCAGTTCACTTTCCAAAACAACTTGACCGGCCGCATCTTCGCTTTCGGCCAAAATCACGACCTCTTCTTCATGCACAGCTATTCCAAAGAGAACGTGAACTCAAGCAACCGCTGGTTTGATGACAGCAGTACCTATGACGCAGATGCCTTCAACGGCAGCGAAAAAGCCAAACCCGATTGGGATGCCGCCACAGCCAAAGCCCGTGGCGGCAACGGCCGTTATACTACCCATGCCTTCGGTTTGGGCGCGCGCATCAATCCTACCGACAAACTACACATCATCGCAGGCGGACGCTATACCAGCTGGAAACGCGACTTCTATTGGGATCGCGACCTCAAAGACGGGGTAGCAGGTTCATCAGACTCGCTCAAACGCAACCGCTTCGTTCCTTATGCCGGCATCACTTACGACATCACCCCTAAGCAAAGCGTTTACGCCGCCTACACATCCATCTTTAAGCAAACGATGAACCGCGACTTCAACGACAACCTGCTGCCGCCGATTATGGGGCGTAACTACGAAATCGGTTGGAAAGGCGAATGGAACGAAGGCCGTCTGAACACCTCGGTCGCCCTCTACCGCACCGACAAAGACAACAACAACCAACGCGTCAACGCCAAACCGCACGCCTACTGGGAACCGCTTAACCAAAGCAGCCGCGGCTTGGACGCCGAAATCTCCGGCAGCCTGACCGACCGTTGGCAAGTTTACGCAGGCTACACCTTCAACCGCAGCACCAACCGCAGCAGCGTTACCGGCAATGTTGAATCGCGCCAAAAAGGCTACAACTTCAGCAGCCATACGCCGAAACATATGTTCCGTCTCTACACCAGCTATGTCCTGCCGGTTGATGACGGCAAATGGACAGTCGGTCTTGGCTTGAAGAGCAGCAGCAAAACCGCTAATTCTTCCAGCTCACTCAAGCAAGGCGGCTACACCATTTGGAATACCAACGTCCAATACCGCCCGAGCAAAAACCTGCAACTGGGGCTGGCAGTCAACAACCTGACCGACAAACGCTACTACGAAAACCAATACAGCCGCGGCTTAAACAGCGGCAACTTCTACGGCGAACCGCGCAATGCCGTGTTCAGCCTAAAATGGAAAATGTAAATAGCAGCATAGCAAGCACGGGTTGACCGCTCATTTTTTAAAAGCATAAACCAACTATTGCTGATAAAAAGGCCGTCTGAAAGTACAATTTCACTTTCAGACGGCCATTCGCACGCATTCACAAGCATTATGAAAACACTCAAAAAATTCTTTTACCTCGCCCGCCCTTTTTGGTCAGGGGCACACGGCCGCCTCCAATGGCTGATGCTCGCCGTTTTGATAGGGTTTACCCTATTCTCCATCACCATCAGCGTTTGGATTGCCGCATGGGACAAACGCTTCTATGACGCGCTGGCCGCGTTTGACGGCGCATCCATGCCATCACTCATTGTCGAATACCTCGGCTATATGGCGATGGTTATCGGCTGTATCGTTTGTGCCGACTGGCTGCAAAAACGCCTCATCTTCCGTTGGCGCACCCATCTGACCGATCAATTCCAAACAAACTGGCTCGAAGGCCACAAACACTACCGCCTGCGCCTGACGGGCGAACCGGACAACCCCGACCAGCGTATTGCCGAAGACATCTACCTCCTCGCCGACAAAAGTATCAGCCTCTTTCGTTCCTTCATCAATAATATTGCCAAATTCAGCGCGTTTGTCGCCGTACTGTGGACGCTGTCCGGCGTACAGACTTTCAACATCGGCGGATACAGCATTACCGTTTACGGCTACCTTGTTTGGGTTGCACTGATTTATTCCATCTTCAGCACCATCATCGCCCATCTTGTCGGCCGCAAACTTAAAAACCTCAACATCGACCGCCAGCACCGCGAAGCCGACTACCGCGCAGCCCTTTTACGCGTACGCGACCATGCCGAACAAATCGCCTTCTACAACGGCGGCGAAGCCGAAACAGGCCGTCTGAAACAGCGTTATCTACGCATCCGCGACAACTGGCGACGGCTGACCAACTGCGAATTCCGCCAAGAAACCTTTTGGGCGACCTATGTGCGCATCAGCATCTTCATCCCCATTCTCGCCACCCTGCCCATGTACCTCGCCAAAACCATGACCTTCGGCGACATGATGCAGACGCGCACATCGTTTGCCCGCGTCCAAGACAGTTTTGGCTGGTTTACCGATGCATACCGCCGCTTGATTGAATGGGCGGCAGTCATCGAACGGCTTTCCGGTTTTCAGACGGCCTTGGAACAAGCAGAACAAAAAAGCCCCTCCCTTCAGTCACACCAAACAGATTTGCCGCATCATAGCGGCAAGGCAGTCCTGCAAAACCTTACTATCCACACCCAAACCGGCACCCCCCTGCTCTCCGGCATCAGCCTTGAAGCCCATGCCCCTGAATGGCTATTGCTCGAAGGCAAAAGCGGCATCGGCAAATCCACGCTGCTTCGCGTGCTTGCCGGTTTATGGCCGTATTATCACGGCAGTTTTTCCCTTGAAGGCAGCCGCCTGTTTTTCCCGCAACGCCCTTACCTGCCTACCGATACCCTGCGTCAAACCGTCAGCTACCCTTACTCAGCCTGCCAAGACGACCATTTGATTCAAACCGTTTTGGAACAAGTCGGCTTAAGCAGCCCCACGGGTAGGCTGCACACGTTGATGAACGATTTGGACACTTCATACGAATGGCACGGCATCCTCTCCGGCGGCGAACAACAACGCCTCAGCCTTGCACGCGCACTGCTGCACAAACCGCAAATCCTGTTCCTAGATGAAGCCACCAACCAGCTTGATGACGAATCCGCCCTGATGTTGATGCAGACCCTCAAGCAACATTTGCCCGATACTTTGGTCATCGGCATCAGCCACCAACCCAAAATTCAAGCCCTGTTTGATAGTTCCCTGAATTTGAATGAAAAAATTATTTAAATGTTAAAATGTGCAAAACGCTTGCTTTCAATCCTAACAAGGGATATAGTACTAAGTAACTAGTTCTTATTGATGAGAACTACTCCTTGGATACTCGCCTCCGGTCCTCCAACCCGGGGGCATTTTTTTACATTTTTATTTTGTATTCGTATGGATAGGATAAAGACGAAACACCCACCACAAATCAACAGACAAATCAAACCGTAAACTGCGTTTTCCAAACGCTCAGGCCGTCTGAAATCCTCTCTCGAATATTATTCATGCCATATTTCAGACGGCCTGTTTAACCGTCCCTTGCAAAGCTTGGCACAAGCACCGCTGACCGACGGCAATCAATTACTATATAATCAAACGCATCGTTATCCCTACAAAGGAGCCACACCATGACCACAAAAATTAAAATTGGTATCGTCGGTGCAACCGGTTACACAGGCGTTGAATTGTTGCGCCTGCTCAGCAGCCACCCCAACGCAGAGGTTACTGCTGTCACCAGCCGAAGCGAAGCCGGTATTGCGGTTGCCAACTACTTTCCCAGCCTTCGCGGCATTTACGACATTGCATTCCAAACGCCTGAAGATGCCGGGCTTGACCGTTGCGACCTCGTGTTCTTTGCCACGCCCAACGGCGTAGCCATGAAAGAAGCACCGTCCCTTGTCGAAAAAGGCGTACGCGTGATTGACCTGTCTGCCGACTTCCGCATCCGCGACATCCCCACATGGGAAAAATGGTACAAAATGACCCATGCCGCGCCGCAACTTGTTTCCCAAGCAGTGTACGGCTTGTGCGAACTTTACAAAGACGACATCTCCAAAGCCATGTTGGTGGCCAATCCGGGCTGCTACCCTACCTGCGTTTCCCTGCCCTTATTGCCACTGCTTCAGGCTGGCCGTCTGAAAGCCAACGCGCCTCTGATTGCCGACTGTAAATCCGGTGTTTCCGGTGCAGGCCGCAAAGCCAGTACCCATGCCCTATTGTGCGAAGCAGGCGACAACTTCAAAGCCTACGGCGTCGGCGGCCACCGCCATCTGCCTGAAATCCGACAAACCCTGTCCGGACTTCAAGACCATGTTTCAGACGGCCTGATTTTCGTGCCACACCTTGTTCCGATGATACGCGGCATGCACGCCACCCTGTATCTGCACCTGCAAGAACACACCGACCCTGAAGCCTTGCTGCGCGAATACTACCGCGACAGTCCTTTTGTCGATATCCTGCCTTCAGGCTCGACACCCGAAACTCGCAGCGTGCGCGGCGCCAATATTTGCCGTATCAGCGTTCAAAAAGCGCCCGATCAAGACGATGTGTGGATTGTTCTTTCCGTCATCGACAACTTGGTTAAAGGCGCAGCCGGTCAAGCCGTGCAGAATATGAACATTATGTTCGGCCTGCCCGAAACCACCGGCCTGACTAATGCACCATTAATGCCTTAAGCCAGCCATCCTTATTAAAAACACAAGGCCGTCTGAAACTTTGATCGTTCAGACGGCCTTTATCGATTCATTCACAAACATCACTCATACACCACGCCGGCAAGCATTTCTTCTTCATTCAAGTTGCCGTACTGTTGCTCCCAATCGTGGGTAGCCTCCACCATATCGCATTCTTTCGCAAAAGCCAGCAGCCTGCCGTCCATCTGATCCAAACTCAAGCTGCCCAAGCGTTCGCATTCCGAAGCCGTCAAATTACCGTCCGCTTCATGCGCTTCCGAAGATCCGAAAGGCAGGGCAAAAAAACCCAGCACCAACGCCAGCAGCACCCAAAAAATATTTTTACGCGAACGAGTCATTTCACACCTCTCATCATAATCATATAGCAGGTTTAAGTCAGAAAAACTAAACCAAATAAAACTAAACTAAGAAAAATCAAATATACAACTAGAAATATCGATTTATCTAAGACAAAACGAATAATACTAAGAAAAAATAAAATGTGCAATACTTTTTCTTAGATGAAGTAATTTTTTTCTTACAATCTTATAAAAACTAAGGTAAAATAAACTCAAATCGTCCAAACCATATAAAAAACATACCTCCATAAAGGCATAAACATGGATACCTTTAAAGACCGCCTGGCTTTCTTATGGAAAGATGAAGCCCGCCAAGCCAAAATTGCCGCCGACATCGATATGACCATCGCCGGATTCAGCCGTATCTGGAACGAAGGCGGCCTGCCGAAATCGGAAACGCTAAAAAAAATCAAACAACTTAAAGGCTGCAGCATAGACTGGCTTTTGACAGGTGAGGGTTCTCCCTTCCCCGATTCCGAAGCCCCAAAAGCCACGGCAACCGACACACTGGGTAATCCAGTCGATATAGACGAATTTGTCTTCGTACCGCGTTACGACATCCAGGCCGCGGCCGGACACGGACAGCTCGTCGGTGACGAACAGCCCATGTTCGCCATGGCGTTCCGACGCTATTGGATTGAAAATTATGTAACGCGCGACATCAAAAACCTTTCCGTTATCTCAGTCAAAGGCGACTCGATGGAAGGCGTGCTGAATGATGGCGACACCATACTCATCAATCACGGCCAAACCACACCGCGCGACGGCCTCTATGTTTTGCGCCTCAACGAAAACCTGTTGGTCAAACGCCTGCAACTGATACCCGGCGGCATCGTCAACGTCATTTCCGCCAACGAAGCCTACCCTACTTTTGAAATCGACTTGAAAAACCCGACCGACGACGTTGCCATCATCGGCCGTGTCGAATGGTTTGGCAGAAGCATCTAAATCTGACATACTGGTGCTTGAAATTTCTGCCATGCCCTCCATGTAAGCTGGCAGACCCTGTCTGCACAAGCTTGCCTTGACTAACGGTTTGCGCGACAATAGTAAAAATATTCATATAAAAGGAATCACATCATGTCAGACGAAAGCCCTATTATCTTTACTGACAGCTGCTGCACCAAAGTTGCCGACTTGATCGCTGAAGAGAACAATCCCGATTTGAAATTGCGCGTATTCGTCAACGGCGGCGGTTGCTCCGGCTTCCAATATGGTTTTACCTTTGATGAAATCAAAAACGACGACGATTTTGAAATCCAGAAAAACGGCCTGACGTTCTTGGTTGACCCGATGAGCTACCAATATCTGGTTGGTGCGGAAATCGACTACACCGAAAGCCTGCAAGGCTCTCAATTCGTCATCCGCAATCCGAATGCCGAAACGACTTGCGGTTGCGGCTCGTCCTTCTCCGTATAAACAATCCGTTTCTTCATGAAAAACAGGCCGTCTGTATCTTCAGACGGCCTTTTGTGTGAATTTATTTTAAACAATATCAGATTTACCTTATAATAATATCGGGCGTGAATATTTACTCTACAATAGACATAACATTGGACATGCATATTTCCATATAAATAAAAAATTATTGTCCAGCCGATTAACGACACAAAGGCAAACCGTACTTGGTCTGCCTGAGACTGCAGCCTCTGTTCCGGCTCGTATCAGAAGCCAAGACAGCTCAAACACAATAACAAAACCTTAGGCTAAACCCATTTGGTTGACGCAGTCGAAATACTCATGGGATATCAATGAGCAAACAAGAAAAATTTTTCGACGTATACGTTTCCTATCCGCCGAACACGGATAGGGAGCGCATCCATGCCTGCCTGTATGACAACCTGCCTGAAAACGAAGTCGAGAGCCTGATTCAAGCCTTGGCCGAGCGTCCGCAAGCCATTGTGGCCGAAAAATGTACCCAAGACGAGCGCGAAAATGCGCAGCATTACTTCAGCTATTTGGGTTTGGACGTGATCGTCCGTCAGGCTATGGAGTTGGAAGCGGTTGAAGAAGAACCCGTGTTGGCAGTCAACACTCCCGACCCTATCCAATGCCCCGTCTGCATGACGATTATTGACGAATTAGACGCACAGGAATGTAAAACCTGCCACTTTGATTTGACAGAGAAAAATGAGTTGGCCATCCAGCGCAAACGCATTGAATGGCAGGAAAAAATCTCTTTCGAGCATAAAAAACAAACCGAAATTGCCCACAAGCTCAAATATGAACGTGAGCAGGAAGAGAAAAAACTGCGCAAAAAAATCCGTGCCGAATTGGAATCCCAATTACGCGAAGAGTTAGGCCAAAATCCTGAGCTGGCCGCACTTGCAGCGAGGAAGAAAACACAGTTTCTGCTTACAATGGCTATCGTATTCGCCGTTTTGAGCCTGCTTGCACTCGGCTATATCGCTGCAAAATTCTTCTAAACTGATTTCAAAACTTAAGGCCGTCTGAAAAATAGATTTTCAGACGGCCTTTTATTTCCTTATGGATTGAATCATTCCAATCAAACCTCTTGCATATCAACGTCTACCGACCATCTGATTTTGCCGTCGCGGTTTTGCTGCAACACCTGTACCCACAAACTCACTGCGCGGTGCAAATCTTGTCGGGATGTCGATTCGAGGAAAATTTGCGCACGTTCGCGTTCGGCGAGGCGCACCATCAGCATCGGAGCAGCGCCAAACTGGGAGACACTTTCAGGCAACAGCGGGGTGAGGGTTTCTTTGGCGGCGTTGAGAAATTCCATCGCATCGGCAACATGCGGCGCATCGGCACGGACGGCCGCCTGAAAACCAAAAGGCGGCATGGCGAACATTTGCCGTTCGTTCAATTCGTTTTCGGCAAACACGGCGTAGTCCTGCGCTTTGACGGCGGCGAAGACGGGATGTTCGGGCAGTTGGGTTTGTATCAACACCTTGCCGGGTTTGTCGGCACGCCCCGCTCTGCCGGACACCTGCATCAGCTCGGCGAACAGTCTTTCCGGCGCGCGAAAGTCCGCGCTGTACAGGCTGCCATCGGCGTTCAACACGATAACAAGGTTGAGCCGCGCGAAATCATGGCCTTTGGCGAGCATCTGCGTACCGACCAGAATATCGATTTCGTTGTCTGCGATGCGGCGGTACAAATCCGCCCAGTCATTTTTGTGCGCGGTGCTGTCCCTGTCGACGCGGACGACGGCGGCCTTGGGCAGGAAGGCGCGCAGGGTTTCTTCGACGCGCTGCGTGCCGTGGCCGACGGCGGTCAGGTCTTGGTTGCCGCAGTCAGGGCATTTGTACGGGATGGGTTCGCGGTGATCGCAGTGGTGGCAGCGCAGTTGGCGGGCGCGTTGGTGCAGTACCATTTTGGCGGAGCAGTTCGGGCAGCCGAAGGTATGGCCGCAGTCGCCGCAAAACAGCGCGGGTGCAAAGCCGCGCCGGTTGAGGTACACCAGCGACATGCCGCCTGCTTCAAAATTCTGTTTCAAAAGCTGTAAGGCTTGCGGCGAGAAGCCATTGTCTAGTTTCAGACGGCCTACGTTGAGAATTTCTACTTGCGGCAGTTGTGCTGAAGCATGGGCGCGCTCGGTCAGTTGCAGCAGGCTGTACGCGCCGCTTTGCGCCTTGTGCCAGCTCTCCAAGCTGGGCGTGGCGCTACCCAATACAATGGGGCAGCCGCTCTGCTTCGCCCGCCACACCGCCAAATCGCGGGCGTGGTAGCGCAATTCGTTGTCCTGCTTGAACGAGCCGTCGTGCTCCTCATCGACCACAATCAGCCCGACATCAGGCAGAGGCGTGAACACTGCCAGCCGCGTGCCAATCACCAGCTTCGCCTGCCCCAACATGGCGCGCAGATAATCCTGCGTGCGCTTGCCTGCCGCCATCTGGCTGTGCAACACGGCAGTCGGTACGTCAGCAAAACGGTTTTCCACTCGCTTCAAAAGCTGCGGAGTAAGATTGATTTCAGGCAACAGAAACAACACCTGCCGCCCCTGCGCCAACACTTTCGCCATCGCATCGAAATACACCTCGGTCTTGCCACTGCCGGTAATGCCGTACAGCAAAAACGGCTGAAATTTACCGAAGGCCGTCTGAATTTCATCGGAAGCCTTCTGCTGGTCGGAGTTGAGCTGAAATTCAGACGACCTTAAAACTGGCTTCGCCGCTTCCGCAGTTTCAATCCAGCCCTGCTCCGCCCAATCTTCGATTAATTTCGCCGCCTGGGCATTTACCTGCTTCAACGCCGCCATCGTCATTCCACCCGACAGCAGCGCGTCCCACAAAGCCACTTTTTTGTTGAACCGAGCCGGCGGCGGCGTTTGCGCCCTGCCCGCTTCGTTCAGCGCGTAAAACAGCGGTGGCTGCGGCATTTCCACCGCGCGCGTTTCCTTCAAACCCTGCGGCAGCGCGGCAAACACCGCCTGCCCGGTCGGATAGTGGTAATAACGCGACGTAAACGCCAACAAATCACGCCAGCTTTGAGGCAACGGCTTTTCTTCTACAAAGGCCGTCTGAACGCTCAAAATCCGCGCCGTATCCATATTAGGCGCGATATCCGTTTCCCACACAATCCCGACAACGGTTTTATTGCGAAAAGGCACAAGCACCCGCGTTCCCGGAGGAAGCGGCTTGGAATAGAAATAAGTCAAAAGGCCGTCTGAAAGCGGCACGTTTACGGCAATACGGTGGTAGAACATACAAACAATCAAATCATTTTTTCGTATTTTAACAGCCGAAAGCTATTTTCAGACGATAATTTGAGCCTCAATACAATGCAGGCATGACGGAGGTTTGATACAATGCCTTACTTTTAACACACGCAAGTCTCTCGCATGAAAACCAAGTTAATCAAAATCTTAACACCGTTTGCCGTCCTTCCTTTGTTGGCATGCGGTCAACCTGCCGTATCCAACGCCAACGCGGCGCCTGCTCAGGCTGCCAAAGCGGAAGCGCCTGCCGACAAATCCGTTGCCGCTTCTTTGAAAGCACGTCTGGAAAAAGTCTATGCCGCCCAAGATTTGAAAGTTTTGAGCGTCAGTGAAACACCAATTAAAGGCATTTATGAAGTTGTCGTCAGCGGCAAACAAATCATCTATACCGATGCCAAAGGCGACTATATGCTTGTTGGCGACCTCATCAACGTCAACACGCGCCAAAGCATGACTGAAGAACGCGCCGCCGATTTGAACAAAATCGACTTCGCTTCGCTGCCTTTGGACAAAGCCATCAAAGAAGTACGCGGCAACGGCAAACTGAAAGTCGCTGTTTTCTCCGATCCGGACTGCCCGTACTGCAAACGCTTGGAGCATGAGTTTGAAAAAATGACCGACATCACGATTTATACATTCATGATGCCGATTCCGAGCCTGCACCCTGATGCCGCGCGCAAAGCCGAGCTGTTGTGGTGCCAACCTAATCCGACCCAGGCATGGATTGACTGGATGCGCAAAGGCAAACTCCCAAGCGGCAAAGCAAACTGCGAAAACCCTGTTGCTGAAACCACTTCATTGGGCGAACAATTCGGCTTCAACGGCACACCGACCGTAGTCTTCCCTAACGGCCGCAGCCAAAGCGGTTACAGCCCTATGCCTCACCTCAAAGAAATCATCGAGAAAAACCAGTAATACTTTTCAGGTTTTAATCTCCATAAAGGACGCTTTACGCGTCCTTTTTTCATGTCGCCGCCATCAATTGCTTTCAGACGGCCTCAATACAGACAAATATAAAAAAGGACGTGTCCAACACGTCCTTTTTTCCCTTTACCTTACAGGTAGAATTTTTCAATCACTTTCAGGTTTTCATCCAATTTGTACACCAGCGGCTGACCGGTTGGGATTTCCAAGCCCATGATGTCTTCGTCGGAAATGCCTTCGATGTGTTTTGCCAAAGCGCGCAGGGAGTTGCCGTGTGCCGCCACCAATACACGTTTGCCGCTCAAGATGGCCGGAGCGATTTGGTCTTCCCAGAAAGGCAGGACGCGCTCGAGGGTAACTTTGAGGTTTTCGCCATCAGGTACGACATCGCTAGGCAGGTTGGCATAGCGGCGGTCGTTGTGGGCGGAGTTAGGGTCTTTAGGATCGAGCAGCGGAGGCAGGGTGTCGTAGCTGCGGCGCCAAATGTGGACTTGCTCGTCGCCGTATTTTTCTGCGGTTTGTTTTTTATCCATACCTTGCAGCTGGCCGTAGTGGCGCTCGTTCAAACGCCATGATTTGATTTGTGGAACAAACAGTTGATCAGATTCTTCCAAAACGATGTTACAGGTTTTGATGGCACGGGTCAGAACGGAGGTAAAGGCGATGTCGAACTCGTATCCCTTCTCTTTCAGCTTTTTACCTGCTGCTGCGGCTTCTGCCAAACCTTGCTCGCTCAGCTTGACGTCGCGCCAGCCGGTGAAAAGGTTTTTCGCGTTCCATTCGCTTTGTCCGTGACGGATGAATACTAATTCCATGATAGTTTGCTCCAATGAAGTTTGGGAAAGGGTATTTATATCACACTTTGCCGCCACGCTGATAACGCCGGCGGTTTCTTTTGATATGTTGCAAGTTTGCTTCTAGTCTTCAGACGGCCTTGTCGGAAGGTAAACGTCAAAACGCGTGCTTTTGCCTGTGTATTGATAAGCAGGTTTGCGCCTATCGAGAAATTCGCCCAAGCGCGGACGTTTGACGACAATGCGCTTTTTGGCAGTATTCAACGCTGCGTCCAGAAGCTCGGCTTCGTCTTGTGCCGCGCCGACCAAGTCGTGAAAGTAAGCCATTTCTTTTTTCACGGCGGCGGTTTTGCGACGCCCCGGATACATCGGGTCAAGATACACCACATCAGGTCTGCCGTTTTGCGTGGACAATTCCTGCATTAAATCAACGGCATTGCCGAAATGCAAAGTAATGCGTTGGGCAATCTCCCGTGTCTCTTCACTTTGCCCTGCCCTGTTGAGGCCGTCTGAAAGTAGACAGGCAACAGCAGGATTTTGTTCAAAAGTTTGTACATTCAAGCCCAACGAGGCAAGCACAAAACTGTCGCGCCCCAGTCCGCCGGTAGCGTCCCAGACAGTCGGTTGCGCAGTGTGATTGACTGCTTTAGCAATCAACTCGCCTCCACCTTTAGTGCGCCGATAATGGGCGGCACCGCCATCAAAATCAACGCGAACACGGCCTTTTTCACCGGCGCGGCACAAACTGATGCCGCTTTCGTCAGCGATAAGGAAACTGCCTTCTTCAGGCTGCCGATCAATAACGGTCAGCCCGAAAGGTGCAGCAAGGCTGCGAAGTTCGGTAGATGCGGTTTCGTCAAAATAAATCTTGTACATAAGGCTTATGTTTCAAACGGCCTTAAAAACTCAGGCCGTCTGAACGTTTTAATTGATGTCCAAGCGTTCCATGCGGTAGCGCATAGAGCGGAAGCTGATGCCCAAAAGCTTGGCGGCTTGGGTACGGTTGTAACGGGTTTGCTGCAAAGCCTGCTCGATGATACTGCGTTCCACTTGGTCGAGGTAATCCTGTATCTGCATGGTGCGCGGATCAAACGGCGGAATGGGGCTGTGATTGAGCGTGGTTTCGCGCGCGTCAGGTTCGGCAATATCGTCAAAGGAGAAGCCGCTGCGTTCAGCCTTAACCTGCGGAGCATTTTGAATCTGCAAGTCGTCCACTTGTATCACTTGGCCGACCGTCAGTGCGACGGCGCGTTCGAGGATATTCTCCAACTCGCGGAAGTTGCCGGGATAGCTGTAATGCAACAGGGCTTCTTGGGCTTTCGGGTTGAGTTTGTAGGTTTGATTACCGTGACGGTGTTTATACAGCAGATACAAAATCAACGCGCCCAAGTCTTCGCGCATTTCGCGCAAAGGCGGCATGTGCAGGGAGACTACGTTGAGGCGGTAATACAAGTCCTGACGGAATGCGCCGCTTTCAACCAAAGCTTCGAGGTTTTTATGGGTTGCACAAATAATGCGCACATCCACAAAGGTTTCCCGCGCATCTCCGATACGGCGCACGGCTTTTTCTTGAATGGCGCGCAGGAGTTTGACCTGCATGGCAAGCGGCAAATCGGCAACTTCGTCAAGGAACAAAGTGCCGCCGTCAGCGTGTTGGAAAAAACCTAAACGGTCTTGATCCGCGCCGGTAAAGCTGCCTTTTTTGTAACCGAAAAATTCGCTTTCCATCAGGTTTTCAGGAATGGCACCGCAGTTGACGGCAATAAACGGTTTGTCGGCACGGTCGGACAGCTCGTGAATCGTGCGCGCCGCCTGCTCTTTACCCGTACCGGACTCGCCGGAAATATAAACAGGAACAAGGCTGTGGGCCAATCTGCGAATCAGGTGGCGTACTTCGACCATTTGCGGCGAGGTACCCAACAGGCGCGGCATATCGTCCTCGCCTTCCAATATAGGTGCTTCTTGTTGCAGAGCAGGATTGATGCTGCCGGCCGAAAAACGCTCTTTTAAGGAATTGAGCCCTTCCGGAACAGTCAAAGGCCGGTTAAATTCGCTCTGTACGCTCTTAGGAGGCGTAACGACAGGCTTGGCCGGTTGAGGTTCGGGTTTATACAGTGCGGCAGAAACTGGCGCAGGCTGCAATTTGACTTTTTCAGACGGCGTGGGTTCGGCAGTATTGTCTGAGACCGATACTGCCGATTTAACCAATGAACGCAACTGCGACAGCGTAATCGGTTTTTGCAGATAATCAAACGCCCCTGCTTTCAAGGCTTCAACGGCTTGGTCGGCATTGCCGAAAGCCGTAATCACGGCGACGGGCGTGTCGAGCATTAATTCATCGATGTATTGGACAACCTCGAGGCCGGAGCCGTCGGGCATACGCATATCAGTCAACACCAGCGAATAATCGTTGTTGTCCAGCTTGTCTTTGGCTTCTTCAACACCAGCTGCAGTATCGACGCGCAGACCCATTTTCATCAGGGTCATTTCCATCAGGTCGCGGATGTCTGCCTCGTCATCGACAACCAAAACTGGCTCTTGCAATTTATTCATCCTGCGCTTGCTCCTTCGGTAAAATCAATTCAAACCCGTTCATTTCAGGGTGATAATGCAGCTGCCCCATATTGGCGTGTGCCAACTCGCGTGCGACGTAAAGCCCCAAGCCGGTACCTTGTTTTTCGGTGGTGTAAAACGGCTCGAACAGATGATTTCGTACATCCGGTGGCACGCCTTTGCCGTTGTCCGCCACTACGATGGAAATATGCATTCTGCCGCTAGGGCGGATCAGGACGGTAATGGCGTTTTCGTCCTGACGGCTGTGTCGCCAAGCGTTGTTGCACAAGTTCCACATCACTTGCTGCAAGTGCATGGAGTCGACCAATACGGTCAGGTTGTTGCCGTCCATATTCATGCGCAGACAGCCGATGGCATCGGGATTATTCAAGGTAAATTCCTGCTTAAACTCCAACCAGAATTTCATCAGATTAATCGGCTGGCGGCTGATGTTGTCTCGTTTGTTAAGCAGGGATACGTCTTCCAACATCTTGTCGATGCGTTGGATATTGCTGTCGATGATGTTGTAGAGCTTGGCCTTGAGCGGGTCTGCCTCATCGCCCTCTTGCAACAAATCGCTGGCATGACGGATGGCGGACATCGGGTTGCGGATTTCGTGGGCAAGGTTGGCAGTCAACTGTCCGAGCGAAGTCAGCTTGGTGGACATGGCCTCCGCAGCCACTTCACGCAATGAGCGGACATACAACATCAGCAGCTCGGTCTGCTCCTGAATCAGCGGAACGGCACGGACGTGCATGGCGTGTTGGAAAATATGGATATCGGTTTCAAAAGGTTTGTCGGGTTGGCGCTGCCAACGTGCCACCAGTTCGCCAAACACGATTTCCTGCTGATCGATAATCAGGCTGGGGAAATAGATTTTTGCCTGTTTGTTAAACAGCCACACGCGTTGGGTCGCATCAATCACCACAACCGCTTCCTGTACGCGGTTCAAAACCAAATGGTTCAAGCCGCTGATACGGCGGTAGGCCAGTTGATGGCGGCTGGCGGACTCTGTGGCCTGCTCCAAATAACGGGCGGCAAACGATGTCAGCATCGCCACCAGATAGCCTGCGCCGATCAGCATCGAAGAATTCACCATTGATTTCGCGTCCCAATTAAACGAATCGAAACGCATGCTGCCGTCTAAAAACAGGTTCAAAATAAACAGCATGGCCGTATAGCCTGCATACAGCATAGGGTAGTGGCCATAACTGAGCAGACACGACGTAGCAACAAACGGCAAAACCAAAATCCCGAAACCGGAAGCCGTACCGCCGGAGATATACACCAAAACCATCATCATGGTGATGTCGACCACGGCACTGGCATTGGGTAAATCCAAAGACTGCCACTGCCAGCCCGGGCGGAACACGGAGAGCATAATCAGGAGGAAATACAGCGTTACCCAGATATAAAACTCAACGTCCGGCAACGAAATGCCAATCAGGTTGCCGCCCGTGTAGCTGCCGAAAGAGTGCAAAACCAAAAGCGGTAAGACAATGGCTATTCGGGCAATGTTGATTACACCGGGAATCCGCTCCCTCAGATTACCCAGTTCTTGAAGATTGGCTCTGTTCATAAATGAACCTTTTTTTATTATCATGCAATGTCGTATAAATTTAATTTATTTAGATATATTTGTTCTTGTTTCAGGACAAACTTTTCAGACGGCCTGATATTTCCAATACCTTGCCTTTTTTACCGCGTTTGCCGTCAATATCGGCAATACGCAGTTTTTCCTGATGTTCTGCACCGCGTCGGCCGACCGATACAACGGTAAACTCAGGAGAGGTCGTCACCATAATGTGTTCCAAAGATGCACCATCGGCCAACGACATCAGCTGCAAACCGCGGCCTTTAGGCATGACTTTAAGCTCGCCGATGGAAAACGCCAAGAGGCGGTGGTCACTGCTGGCCAGTACGACTTTGCAGTCGGGATTGATCAGCGAAGAAGCATAGACGGCAACCGGCGGCAGGACGGTTTCGCCGCTGTCCACGGTCATGACCACTTTACCCGCTTTCACGCGTCCGACCATATCGGACAACTTGGCGATGAAGCCGTAGCCGCCACTGCCTGAGAGCAGGTAGTGCTGTTCGGGCTGGCCGGTGAGCATGGCGACGGGTTTTGCGCCGTTTTGCAACTCGATTAAGGATGAAACCGGTACGCCGTCGCCTCGTCCGCCGGGAATTTCGGCGGCATCGAGCGTGTAGGTTCTGCCCAATGAATCGAGGATGACGACGGGTAAAACAGTGCGGCCTTCGAGGGTTTGTTTGAGGTGGTCTCCTTCTTTGAACGCGGTTTGGCTCAAATCAAGGTTATGCCCGGCACGGCTGCGTATCCAGCCTTTTTCCGACAAAATCAGCGTGATGGGTTCGTCGGCGGTAGTCTGCGTCAGCACGGCGCGTCCGGCCTCTTCCACCAGCGTGCGGCGCGCGTCGCCAAACTGCTTCATGTCCGCCTGCATCTCTTTGATAATCAGCTTGCGTTTTTCGTTTTCGTCGCCCAAAAGGATATTCAGACGGCCTTGTTCTTCGCGCAATTCGTTCAATTCTTTTTCGAGTTTGAACCCTTCCAAACGCGCCAACTGGCGCAGGCGGATTTCCAAAATGTCTTCGGCTTGGATTTCGGTCAGCCCGAACGCCGCCATCAAATAGGCTTTCGGATCGTCTGATTCGCGGATGACTTTAATCACTTCGTCGATGTGCAGAAAGACTTTCAGACGGCCTTCAAGGATGTGCAGCCGTTTTTCCACTTGATTCAAACGGAATTTCAGACGGCGTGTTACGGTCACGACGCGGAAATCCAACCATTCCTGCAAAATTGTTTTCAGGTTTTTCTGCGCAGGGCGGTTGTCCAAACCCATCATCACCAAGTTCATCGACACATTGCCTTCCAGCGAAGTTTGCGCCATCAGCGTGTTGATGAAGGTATCGGTATCGATGCGGCTGGATTTTGGCTCGAACACCAGACGCACGGGATGTTCACCATCTGACTCGTCGCGCACGCGGTCGATTAAATCCAGCATCAGCTTTTTGGTATTGAGCTGGTCTTGGTTCAGCTGTTTCTTGCCTGCTTTCGGTTTCGGATTGGTTTGCTCTTCGATTTCGGCAAGAATTTTGGCGGAATTGGCGTTCGGCGGCAGCTCGGTCACAATCACGCGCCATTGTCCGCGCGCCAGCTTCTCGATTTCGTAACGCGCACGCACGCGCACGCTGCCCTTGCCGGTTTCGTAAATCCGGCGCAATTCGTCCGCCGGCGTGATGATTTGACCGCCGCCGGCAAAATCAGGCGCGGGGATGTATTGCATCAGGTCGGCGGTTTCCAGCGTTGGCTTTTTCAACAGCGCAACTGCCGCCTGTGTGACTTCGTTTAAATTGTGCGACGGAATTTCGGTCGCCATGCCCACAGCGATACCCGACGCGCCGTTGAGCAAGACCATAGGCAGACGTGCTGGCAGGTGTACAGGCTCGTCAAACGCGCCGTCGTAGTTCGGCACGAAATCCACCGTCCCCTGATTGATTTCGGACAACAGCAATTCCGCAATCGGCGTCAGCCGCGCTTCGGTGTAACGCATCGCTGCCGCCCCGTCGCCGTCGCGCGAACCGAAGTTGCCGATGCCGTCGATTAAGGGATAGCGCAAGGTAAAATCCTGCGCCATGCGGACCATCGCTTCATAGGCGGAACTGTCGCCGTGCGGGTGGTATTTACCCAAAATCTCGCCGACCACGCGCGCCGATTTCACCGGCTTCGCCCCCGACGTCAAACCCATATCGCGCATGGCAAACAAAATACGTCGTTGTACAGGCTTTTGGCCGTCTGAAACTTCAGGCAGCGCGCGGCCTTTGACCACGCTCATGGCGTATTCGAGATAGGCGCGTTCGGCGTACTGACCTAACAGCAGGTAGTCTTCGCCGATAGGAGATGGGCTTGGAGCGGAAATGTGTTCTGTCATCAGGATGGTAAAACGAAATAAATTAAAGAAGGATATTGTAAAGCAAAATCGGTAGTCATAGCCAATTTGAGTGATGAACGGTAGCGCAGCGACAATAAGGCTTACCGGATCAGGTCAGCAAATGGAATCCGTTTCGACAAAAAAGGCCGTCTGAAACCATTTCATGTTTCAGACGGCCTTTTCATTTTGGTTTTAAATCAAAACTTCGTTATTCTGCAGTAGCCGGTTTGGCCGCAGTTTTAATGGTTAAAGTCAATGCGGCGGCAATGGCCAGGGAAACACCGGCAAAAGTCATCGCGTTGGCAGGGTTTGAACCCAAGAAAGTTCTGTACACCCAGCCGAAAGATACGGTTTCAATCAGCATTGGAATCACAATCATCATGTTCACAATACCCATGTACACGCCGTAACGTTCTTTCGGAATAGAACCGACCACAATCATAAACGGCACGCCCATCATACTTGCCCAGCCGACACCGAAACCAATCATCGGAGCAAACATCAGGTATTTATTGCCGATGTGCGGAATGGTGAGCAAGGCCAGCGCGGCAAGGGTAACAGCAAAGGCGTGAACATATTTGGCGGCGTATTTGCGTGCCATCCACATCAGGCCGAAGGCGGAGATAAAGGTTACGACGTTGTAGCAAGCGTTTACCAAACCGGTCCATGCAACCGCTTGACTATACGCTTCGGTATTTTCAACAGTCGAATCCCAAACGGATTGAACGATACTGTGGGAAATATATTGCCAGTAGATAAAGAGTGCGTACCATTGGAAGAGATACACCAAAGCCAGTTGCCACAGGGCAGTCGGCATTTCGCGTACAGCAACGATAATATCTTTAACAGCATGAGCAGGACCGCTTGGTTGCGCTTTAATGGCCGCCATTTCCTCAGGACTAGGCTCATGTTCAGGTGTCGATAACACAGTAACCAAGACCGAACCGATAGAGCAAACTGCACCAATATAGAAGGAACCAAATACCCAATACGGAATACCCGCTTCAGAAGTCTGTTGCAACCAGCCGATTTGCTGGAAGATGTAGAGGGAAACGTTGGCCAGTGTAATACCCAAACCGGTAAACACAGACTGCATCAAGAAACCGGTATACTGTTGATGTTCAGGAACGGTATCAGCAATAAAGGCACGGAAAGGTTCCATCGCGGTATTGTTACTGACATCCAAGAGCCACAGCAACAATACGGCCACCCACAAGGCGGTAACGTGCGGATAAATAAAGAGACAGAGGCTGCAACCGATGGCGCCAATCAAGAAATACGGACGGCGGCGGCCCAATCCCGGCACCCAAGTGCGGTCACTCATCGCACCAATCATCGGCTGCACCAGCAAACCGGTAATCGGACCTGCCATATTCAAAATCGGCAACTGGCTCGGGTCGGCATGAAGAAAGCTGAAAATCGGATTAATTGCAGTTTGCTGCAACCCGAAGCTATATTGAATACCGAAGAAACCGAAGTTCATCAGCATAATCTGGCGAAGTGTCATCGCCACTTGTGGGGAGATTTTCATAGGAAGGCTACTCCTGGGTAATAAACTATGGAAACAACAAACTCCAATTTCAGCGGTATGACGCTTTTATTGTATTTGGGCTGCCCTTTTTACTGAGGCAACTCCGTTTTCAGACGGCCTTTATTTTGACCGTTCACATGAATCTTATTTTGATGTGTGTTTGTGTTGTTTAAAGCTTATTATTTTCAGGCCGTCTGAAACTATTTATTAATCACAGACTGACGCCAGATGGTTTCCCCAACGACCTTGACTGGCCGAACCGAACCGGTCGGATGTTCAATATGTTGAAACAGCAAATCCGCCGCCATCGCGCCCATACGCAGATACGGCAGTTCGGTACTGGTCAACGGCGGAAACAGCGTCTCCGCAATCGCGCTGTGGTTATCATATCCGGCAACAGAGACTTGCTCGGGAACCCGCACGCCGCGCGTCCTCAAAATCCCGTACACGCGTACTGCCATTTCATCGTTACCACAGCAAATTACCGTCGGCGGAAGCGGCAAAGACAGCAGCTTCAAAATAGCCGAAATCAAAGACCCGCTGTCATTGCTGAAGTCAGGATAGCCAGTTTGCACCAAATCAGGATCGAAGACAATATCCGCATCAGCCAAAGCACGGCGGTATCCGGCCAATCTCAATCTTGTCGCTTCCACGCCCGGCTGCAAAGTCACATAAGCAATCCGTTTGTGTCCGCTTTGGATAATCCTGCGCACCAAGCCATACTGCCCTGCTTCGTCATCCGGCAAAACCGACGGCGTACCTGCCAAATCAAAACAGTTGACCAACACCATCGGGCAACGGTTGGGCACTTCCGGCAACAATACTTCCTGATGGAAACCTGCCACATATAAAATCCCCTCGGCACGATGCTCCATAAAGGTACGAATCAGCGGCTCCATCTGACCGGGCTGCCCCGGCTTGTTGTCGATGTCGGCAATCATCAAAATCTTGCCTTGTGCGCGAATCTGCTGCTGAATGCCCTTAATCAAGAACATATCCGGTATGCCGTGTCCGCCCGTATTCTCGCCTGTCCGCGAAATGGCGCCGGTAATCAGACCGACCAATCCTGAACGGTGTGACCGCATAATCCGCGCCGCAGAAGACGGAATATAGCCCAAAGCAGCAATCGCTGTTTCTACTTTGGAACGGGTTTTATCACTGACCGGCGCATCGCCGTTAATCACCCGGCTGACCGTCTTGGGAGATACCCCGGCATAAGCAGCGACATCATAAATTGTAGCCATCTTACGGACCCGTCCCGACAAGATTTCAATAATGTTACATAGGATAACACAGCAGACATCGGTGTCATACCCCCTTTTTTACAGAAACTTGATGATAATCAACCGTTTCTATTGCATTTTGCATACATTTCTTAAACAAAACCGCCCACGCCATCTCCCAAAATCTGTTCAAATTTGTTAAACTACAAGCCACTACAAGAAAGCAGGAAATACCTATCTATCCTGCTTATTTTACCGTTACATACTAAGGAAACGAGATGACCGCATACTCAGACGCATGGCAGGCCTTGGAAGCCCATCATGCCGATACGCAACACGTTACCCTGCGCGAACGTTTCGCTGCAGATGCCGAACGTTTCAATAATATGCACGAAATTCTGCACGGTTTGTTATTTGATTACAGCAAAAACCGTCTGGATGAAAATACCCTTGATTTATTGTGTCAACTGGCCGAAGCAGCCGATTTGCCACAATATATGCAGGCCATGAGCAGCGGTGAAAAAATCAACACCAGCGAACACCGCGCCGTTCTCCACACCGCCCTGCGGCTGCCTGCCAATGCCAAACCTGTTTACGTCGACGGCGAAAACATCGTGTCCAAAGTTCATCACGAACTCAACCGCACCCTCGAATTCGCACGCCAACTTTTAGACGGCACCCACGCAGGCATTACCGGCAAACCGATTACCGACCTGGTTCACATCGGCATCGGCGGCTCCGATTTAGGCCCGCGCATGGCCACACAGGCGCTGCAGCCTTATTGGCAAAACATCCGCGTCCACTTTGTCAGCAACTCCGATGATGCCGACCTGACCCAAACCCTTCTCGGCCTCAACCCCGAAACCACCGTATTCAGCATTGCCAGCAAATCGTTCCGCACACCGGAAACCCTGCTCAATGCCTATGCGGCGCGTACTTGGTACCGCGATGCAGGTTTGCCTGATTCTGGCATCTACCGCCACTTCTGCGCCATTTCCGCCGATGTAGCCGCAGCCCAAAACTTCGGCATCTCCCCCGACAAAGTCTTCGCTATGTCCGACTGGGTCGGCGGCCGCTATTCCGTCTGGTCGCCTATCGGCCTGCCGCTGATGGTTGCCGTTGGCGAAAAAGCATTCCGCAAAATGCTGGCCGGCGCACACGCGATGGACACCCATTTCTTCGAGGCCCCATTCCGCCGCAACATTCCCGTCCTGATGGCGCTCATCAACGTTTGGTACAACAACTTCCAACATTCAGACGGCCAAACCGTTGTCCCATACAGCCACAACATGCGCCTCTTCACACCATGGCTCAACCAGCTCGATATGGAAAGCCTCGGAAAACAGCGTACTTCAGACGGCCAACCCGTTTCCTGCACCACCGGCGGCATTGTCTTCGGCGACGAAGGCGTCAACTGCCAACACGCCTACTTCCAGCTTCTGCACCAAGGCACGCGTCTGATTCCCGTCGATTTCATCGTCCCCATGACCACAATCTACGGCAACCACCGCCAACACCGCTTTACCGTTGCCAATGCCTTCGCCCAAGCCGAAGCGCTGATGAAAGGCAAGACCTTAGACGAAGTACAAATCGAATTGGCCACCCTGCCCCAAGACGAACGCGACCGTCTTGCACCGCAAAAAGAATTCCCAGGCAACCGCCCGAGCAACAGCTTGCTCATCGACAGCCTGACGCCTTTCAACCTCGGCATGCTGATGGCGGCCTACGAACATCGCACCTTCGTTCAGGGTGTGATTTGGCGTATCAACCCCTTCGACCAATGGGGCGTGGAATACGGTAAAGAGCTGGCTAAAACCATCGAACCCGAGCTCGAACGCGGCACGCCAGTACACGACAGCTCCACCAACGGTCTGATCGCCTTCTACCGCAACTGCAACGCAGCATCGAAGACCGTCTGAAAATAAAATGTCCGTAAAACAAGCATATCTGCCTGTCTTACGGGCATTTCAAAACCTAATCGGCGGTAAGAATGAACCGTTAAAGCACCGCACTTTTAGACAAAAGTAGCTAGATTTTGATATAAAAAAAGGCTAAATCGATAATGACTTAGCCTTTTTCATCAGACTTGATTAGTTGTTTGTTGTTAATGCGCCTAAATCTTTATCAACTAAGAACAAACCTTTACCATCTTCACCAAGAAGATTTAATTTATCCAAAATTCCACTGAATAATTTTTCTTCTTCATGTTGTTCAGCCACATACCATTGTAAGAAGTTAAAGGCAGAGTAGTCTTTCTCTTCAAAAGTTCTACCAACTAATTCATTGATTTTAGAGGTAATTAACTTTTCATGTTCATAAGTTAATTCAAGTACTTGTTTCAATGATGAAAATTGATGAGGTGGTTCATCAATTTGTGTGATGATAGCCAATGCGCCGGTCTCATTTAAATAAGTGAAGAGTTTACGCATATGCTGCATTTCCTCAGCCGCATGCTCTGATAAAAATTTTGCAGCTCCTTCGAAACCTTGTTGTTCGCACCAGGCGCTCATTTGTAAATATAAGTTAGAAGAATAAAACTCTAAATTCATTTGATCATTTAATAGTTTAATCACGCTATTTGATAACATTTTATTTCTCCTATTCTTATAAAGTTTTTAATTCACGATCAATGTAGTAGAGCGCTGTACCACTTTCACCAAGAAGTTTGAATTTATCAACAATACTGTTAAATAATTTTTCTTCTTCATGCTGTTCAGCTACATACCATTGTAAGAAGTTAAAAGTAGAGTAATCCTTTTCTGCAAAAGTACTCTCAACTAACTCATTAATTTTAGATGTCACTAGTTTTTCGTGTTCAAGTGTTGTTTCAAAAACTTCTTTTAATGAAGCGTAATCGTGTTTAGGGGCGTCAATTTTACCTAACAAAGGCATTCCACTGGTTTCGCTCACATAAGTAAACAACTTTTGCATATGTTCCAATTCTTCATCGGCATGACGAAGTAAAAATGCTGCAGCGCCTTCATAACCATGTTTATGGCACCATGCACTCATTTGCAAATAGACATTTGATGAATACAACTCGAGATTAATTTGTTCGTTTAATTTTGCTGTAATTGACTTACTTAGCATAACTAACTCCTTTTCTTAATGCGGTTAATAGATGTATCACAATACAAAATTTGTATTTGCGGATGAATTTTACTCATTTTATTGAGAATAGTCAATTTTATTTTATCAATTTTTATTGTAACCAATTAATTTAAAAGGATTTTATAAATAAATCATTCTCATTTATTTCCATTTAATGAAATGAGTTATCAATATCGTCTTTGCCTAAATTCTCTAGAGAAATGATGAGGTGTTGGAAGGAGAATCGTAGATTTCCAAAGTTTTTTGCTCTCACTTATCAACTCCAAAATACTGGATAAATAGAAAACATGAAAATTCAATGTTTTTTATAGAATTACGCATCAAAGCGATATAGTTTCAAAGTAGGTTATCCTTAATATTTGAATGTGACAATTACCATTTATTATTTAACATAATATACATATTGTTGAAAAATCTACTGGTTAACTTCAATCAGGGAAAGCATGAAGAAGTTAGGAAGTTGGTTGGAAAGTTGATTAGGGTAGATTTTATTCAAATGAAAGACTAGGCTATGAAATCAAAATTTGTGTATAAGTTACTGGTAATTTCAAAGTACCTGTACATTTTAATTTGTATATCAATACCAATCGTTTTTATTTATGAAAGCTACCAAGGAGATAATGTTGATTTTATGATTTATATTCATGCTTTTATTATTTTTTCCATATTGGGTGTATTGACTCAATATTCTACATCTAATTTTTTTGAAAAGGAAAAATAACATGATTGAACTATCCATTGAGGATCTGGAACTAATTTATGGAGGAGGCTTAGGAGAGAGAATCCTTCAAGGAGGAGCAAATGGTGCATAAATAGGAGGATCAATTGGTGCAGGTATTGGTCTGGGTGTCGGTATAGCTTTTGGCAGTATTCCTGCCGGACCAGCTATTATGGTCGGTGGCACAATTGGTGCTGCTGTTGGTGCTGCAACTGGTATGGGTGTTGCAGCATATGAGTATTACCAAGAAACTCAGCCTAAAGGGACAGTAACGGTCGGTCCGATTTCTGCTTTTGCTGTGGACAAATCAGGAAACGGCTACACTGACGGCACAAATTACCACTGATATTTCTCATCGTTCAAACGATCTCTAGGGGTCGTCTGAAACTTTCTTAACTTCAATTTTATAAATACACCCAAGCAACCCTTCTTCCGTCCTGAAGTCTCCGTTGCCCGCCAAACCAGTTGTTCCAACAAAAGGCCGTCTGAAACTTAATTTGTTAAAGTTTCAGACGGCCTTTTATTATTCTATAAAAATAACAGAAGTTCATTCGCCATATCATTCATCTTTGCTACAATATCCCTTTTCTTTTTTATTGATTCCACTATGACAACCGCACCCCAACCCAGCACTTGGCGCAAGATTTTTTCGCGCAAAATGCTGATTTGTATCTTTACAGGCTTCACTTCGGGGTTGCCGCTTTATTTTCTGATCAACCTGATTCCGGCATGGTTGCGCAGCGAACATGTCGATTTGAAAACCATCGGCCTGATGGCACTTATCGGTCTGCCTTTCACTTGGAAATTTATCTGGTCTCCCGTCATTGATTTGGTCAGATTACCTTTTTTAGGACGGCGACGCGGTTGGATGCTGGTTACGCAAATTGGTTTGCTGCTGACCTTGCTCATTTACGCCTTCCTAAATCCTGCTCAGCATTTATATGTAATTATGGGCTTATCGTTGGTGGTCGCCTTTTTCTCTGCCAGCCAAGATATTGTATTGGATGCATTTCGCCGCGAAATTTTGTCAGATGAAGAATTAGGCTTGGGCAACTCTATCCACGTCAATGCCTACCGTATCGCTGCTTTGGTACCCGGCTCGCTCAGCTTGATCTTGGCCGACTTGATGCCTTGGCACAACGTATTCATCATTACTGCACTATTTATGCTGCCCGGTCTGCTGATGACCCTGTTTTTAGCCAAAGAGCCTGACATTCCACCATCTGTGTCGCGTACATTTGCCCAAACAGTCTCTGACCCTTTCAGTGAGTTCTTCTCCCGCAAAGGAATCAAACAGGCCATATTGGTATTGCTGTTTATCTTTCTCTACAAACTGGGCGACAGCATGGCCACTTCTTTGGCTACACCGTTTTATCTGGACATGGGCTTCAGCAAAACCGACATCGGCCTCATTGCCAAAAATGCCGGTTTATGGCCTGCTGTCATTGCCGGTATTGTAGGCGGTATTTGGATGATAAAGCTCGGCATCAATAGAGCTTTGTGGATTTTCGGCGTGGCGCAATGGGTTACTATTCTAGGCTTCGCCTGGTTGGCAAATTTTGGCAAGTTTGAAACCATCACACTGACAGAACAAATGATGCTTGCAGCTGTAATTGGTGCAGAAGCAGCGGGCGTAGGTCTGGGTACAGCAGCATTTGTTGCCTATATGGCTCGTGAAACCAATCCTGCATTTACAGCCACACAATTAGCCCTCTTTACCAGTCTGTCAGCCGTTCCACGTACATTTATCAATGCTTCGGCAGGTTATCTGATTGAAGCGATGGGTTACTTTAATTTCTACTGGCTATGTTTTGCTTTGGGCATACCGGGCATGTTGCTGCTGTTTAAAGTAGCACCATGGAATGGCGAAAAAGTGAATACCCGTTTGCAAGGCTAAATCTCCTTAACAAACAAAAGGCCGTCTGAATAGTTCAGACGGCCTTTATCATACAAAAACTTTATTCGGCAGCAGGTTTGACAGTGCTGCGGACATCGCCGCTTTTTTCTTTATGTTTCAAAACAGCGCGGTCGAGTTTGTCCATCAAAACATCAATCGCGGCATACATATCCTGTTCAATCGCTTCAACGTGCAAATCTTTGCCTGCCAAATGCGCATCAGCTTCGGCTTTTTGATTGACTTTTTCCACCGAGAGCGTAATGGTCACGGAGATGATGTTGTCAGCGTGGCGATTGATTCGTGCCAACTTATCGGAAACATAGTTTTTGATGGCTTCGGTAACATCAAAATTCAGACCGGTGATTTTCAGATTCATGATACAGCTCCTTCGGTTGATTAGTCCGTCAAAACGGATCGGAATATATCTACTCGGTAAATTTTCGTTTGTGTGCCGGTGGTATGCCTAATGATTCTCTATATTTTGCAACTGTACGTCTGGCGATTTCAATGCCGCGTTGTTTTAATAATTTGACGAGGGTCTCGTCCGAATAAGGTTTGCTACTGTCTTCACTTTCAATCAGCTGGCTCAATACAGCTTTGATTGCGCCTTGGCTGAACCCTTCGCCGTCATCGTCGGCATTCACTGCCTGTGTGAAGAAATAGCGTAACGCAAACAGGCCGCGCGGGCAAGACAAATATTTCTGATTGGCGGCGCGCGAGATGGTACTTTCCGCCAAACCCAATTCGGCGGCGGCATCTTTCATCAGCATGGGCGACAGGCCGATTTCGCCGAAGACGAAAAAATCTTCCTGATTTTTGACGATATACTCGGCAAGGCGGATGACTGTGCTTTTGCGCAATTCCAAAGAATCAATGCACTGTTTGGCCTCGCTGATTTTTTCCTTCCACTCCGGCGCGCCCTCTTCCGCCGATTTCATCAGGTTGCAATATTCCTGATTGAGCTGTAGCTTCGGCCAGACTGCTTCGTTGCTGATGACTTCCCAGCCGTCCTTGCCCTCTCTCACCCAAACGTCAGGCTGAACATAAGGCGTAGGCGTGGCAGAAGCGAAGCCGTAAGCCGGATAAGGATTCAAGCCGGCAATCATATCGAGCGCGGCTTCTATGGTTTCGCTGTCGGCCTGGGGATAGAGTTTGCGGAAACGCAGAACGTTTTGTTTGCGGTTTTTGCCTAACTCTTGAAGCGAACTTTGCACCAAATGCGCGGCCATTTGTCTAGCCGGAGAAGCCGGCAAACGCATTAATTGCAGCATGAGCGACTCGGTCAAGTCAGCCGCAGCCACGCCGGGCGGATCAAAGGTTTGCAATACATCCAGCGCGTTTTGCAGGGCCTCTTCGTCCAGCATCCATTCTAACGGCGTGTGGTTGATGATTTCTTCGAGGCTGTCGGTGAGATAGCCTTGTTCGTCCAAAAAATCAATCAAGACGTGAACATAGGCTGCTTCCACTTGCGAAAGCGGATGCTCGCACACTTGGGCATGCAGATAGTGTTTGAAATTCTCTTCTTCGGCGATGTTGCTCCAAATATCTTCGGCATCGTCGCCACTCAACTGCTGACCTGCGCGCGGCATGGTTACCGCACGGTTGAGCCCGCTATCGGCAAACTCATCGGTTTCCGGACGCTCAAGCAGAGGATTGTCTGACAACCAGTCTTCCACTTCGCGCTCAAGCTCAAGACCCGACATCTGCAAGATACGCAAAGACTGCTGCAGCCGCTGATTGAGCTGCTGGGTCTGTTTGAGTTTAAGGACGAGTGAAGACATAATGTTTAATTCGAAATGTATGGATAGTTTTTCAGACGGCCTTTATACGGAGGGCCGTCTGAAAAACTAGGTTATAGGTATTATATTTGTATTCTTAGTAATTATTTCAATATTTACAGATACCCTCAATTGAAATGAGAGCCTCATGTGAAACCGGTTTTACGATTGCCGTCAAATATGCATTCAATATTTGAAATTTTCACCCAAGTAAACCGAACGGACTTGTTCATTGTTGACCAAGTCGTCCGGCTTGCCTGAAGCCAATACCGTACCGTCGCTGATGATGTAAGCACGGTCGCAGATGCTGAGGGTTTCGCGCACGTTGTGGTCGGTAATCAATACGCCGATACCGCGTGATTTGAGGAACTCGATGATTTTCTGAATATCGATGACGGCAATCGGGTCAACGCCGGCAAAAGGTTCATCCAACAAAATGAAACGCGGCTGCATGGCCAACACGCGCGCGATTTCGACACGGCGGCGTTCGCCACCGGACAAAGACGGCGCAGGGTTGTTGCGCAGGCGTTCAATGTTCAAATCGGCCAACAGTTTTTCAAGTTCGGCATCGATGCGGCTTTTATCCTTCATGCTGATTTCCAAAATGGCGCGGATATTTTGTTCCACGGTCATTTTGCGGAAAATCGAGGCTTCCTGCGGCAGATAGCCGACGCCGAGGCGGGCGCGTTCGTGAATGGGCAGGTGGCGCAACTCTTGGCCGTCCAGCATCACGCTGCCTGCATCGGCGGCAATCAGGCCGACAATCATGTAAAAGCTGGTGGTCTTACCCGCGCCGTTAGGGCCGAGCAGGCCGATGACTTCGCCGCTTTCGATTTCCAGGGAAAAGCTTTTGACGACTTGGCGTTTTTTGAAACTTTTTTGCAAGTTTTGAACCACAAGACGGCTGTTGTTTGCGCTCATATTCTGTTGACTTTCGATATTGACCTCAGGCCGTCTGAACCTTTTTCAGACGGCCTTTTTGTGTGTTTTCTTATTTGTTTTTCTGCGTGCTGGACGGCTGGATGACAACGCTGACGCGACCGGATTTGGCGGCGGATTTCACACCGGATTTGGCGCTGCCGTTGATGGTGTAAACCTCGGTTTTGGTGTTGTAAGTGATGACCGCACCTTCGGCCACATCGCCGCCGCGCTGTACTTTGGCATTGTCGGTCAGGGTAACCAGACTGGCTGCGGAAGAATACGTTACAGTATTGGCTTGGCCGTTGACCACGCCTTTGCCGCCGTCCAACTCTTGGCTGAATTTGACGGGCGAGCCGGTGGCTTTCATCAACTGCTCGCTTTTGTCGTTGCGTGAAACGGTTACGCTGCCGGCACGGATATTGAGCGTGCCTTGTTTGATGATGACGTTGCCGGAAAAGGTGGTGCTTTGGTTGTTTTGGTCAAGCGAGCCTTGGTCGGCTTCGATTTGAATCGGCTGCTTGCTGTCGCTTTGCAGTGCAAAGGCCGGGCTGGCGGCAAAAACGGCAACAAGGGCTAAGATTTTACAAATTTTTTGTATCATAAATTGTGGCTTTCACTTTGGAAGGGAAATTCAGTAAACCGGTTTTGTGATCATAAGTCATGCCGTTTGCCTGACCGCTGGACTGTCCGTATTGGAAAGTAACGGGGCTGTCGGTATGGGCGTATTGCGCCTCGGTATCGACATTCAAGCGTTCGGTTTTGACGATGCCGGCCAAACGCTTGGCATCTGCCGCTTTGTTTAAGACAACATTCTGTTCAAAAACGACTTTCTTGTTTTGAATATTGTACGCTGCTTTGTCACTGCCGACTTCGTACAGCAGGCTGCCGTCGCGGTAAAACGAAAGATGCGGTTTGTCCAAATGCACGTCCGCACTATTCGGATATTGGACGGCATCGACCGCGCTCAGGTTTTCTTTCAGACGGCCTTCTTGGTCAAAACGTTTGCCGTTGATGCCTTTCATCGAATATTGCGGCTCATTCGGATTGAGGACGACTTCTTCGACTTGTACTTCGCTGATGCGGCCGAGCCATGCCGCCAGTGCGCCGAGTGAAACGGCCAACACCAGCGGAAAAGCGATTCCGTAACGCCATCTGATTTTCATCGTACATACTCTTTCAAAGCAGGTTCAAGCGTACCTTGTGCCTGCATAATCAAATCGCACACTTCACGCACCGCGCCTGCGCCGCCGGAACGTCGGGTTACATAATGGGCGTATTGCAAAGTAAACCAATGCGCTTCAGGGACGGCGACCGCCAATCCGCAACGCACCATCACGGGCAAATCGACAACATCGTCGCCGACAAAGGCGCACTCATGCTCCTCCACACCGGCCTGTTCGCGTAATTGGGCGTAGGCGGCACGTTTGTCGTGAATGCCTTTGAAGTAATAGTTGATGCCGAGCTGCTTCACGCGGATACCGACGGAAGGCGCATCGCGGCCGGTAATAATCGCCGTTTGCACGCCGCTGGCCTGAAGCATTTTCAAACCATGTCCGTCCAAAGTGTGGAACGATTTGATTTCTTCGCCGTTGTCGCGGATAAAAATGTGGCCGTCGGTCAAAACGCCGTCCACATCCAGTATCAGCAGTTTGATACCTAAAGCGCGTTGTTGCAGGTCGGAAGAGAGGTTTTGCATAAGGTTTCCTTATTTCAGACGGCCTATTCTAGCATAAGGCCGTCTGAAAACGTTTTTGCCGTCGATTCAGACAATTCGTGCCATCAATAAATCGTGCATATTCAGCGCACCAATCAATACGCCGTTTTCTTCGACCACCAGCAAACCGTTCACATGGCCGCTTTGCATGGCTTTCAAAGCTTCAGTGGCAAGGCGGTCGGCGGAAATGGTTTTCGGCGAAGCATGCATGATGTCGTCCACTTTCAAACCCGCAAAGCTGTCGCGTTCTTGAAACAGACGGCGCAAGTCGCCATCGGTAAATACGCCTTTCAGACGGCCTTCGGCATCGGTTACCGCCAACATACCCAAGCCTTTTTCACTCATGCGGACAATGGCTTCTTTCAACGGCGTACCCAACAAAACGGCTGGCAGGGCTTCTTCTTTGTGCATGATATCCGCCACGCGCAGCAACAGGCGTTTGCCCAGGCTGCCGGCCGGATGGCTTAAAGCAAAATCATCCGGCGTAAACGCACGCGCCTGCAATAAAACCACAGCCAGCGCATCGCCCAACGCCATCACGGCGGTCGTACTGGAAGTCGGTGCAAGGCCGAGCGGACAGGCTTCTTTAGAAACCGCCGCGGTAATATGGATATCGGCATGACGCGCCATGGTCGAAGTCGGATGGGCAGTGATACAAATAAGCGTGATGTTTTTACGTTTCAACGCCGGAATAATCGCCGCAATTTCATCGCTTTCGCCGGAATTAGAAATGGCAACCACGACATCGTGATCCACAATCATGCCCAAATCGCCGTGCGCCGCTTCGGCAGGATGGACGAAAAACGCAGGCGTGCCTGTCGAAGCCATGGTCGCCGCCATTTTGCGGCCGATGTGTCCGGACTTGCCCATGCCGGTAATGACGACCCTGCCCTTGCAGTGCAACAACGCTTCTGCCGCACGGACAAAATCATGATCCAAAGCCGCCGCAATTTCACGCAAACCTTCGGCTTCCGTATCCAATACATCGCGCGCCCAGTCGAGATAAAGTGTGTTTTCCGCCATCAAAGCCACCTTTCGTGCTTGAATTTAGGTTTGTTTTGCCCAAATTAATCGGCTGTAAACTGTTCAAATTCATCGAATCGGCGTAGCATTACCGCCACTTCACAAACAAACCTATTATGTAAAAGGAATCAGAGATGACTATTTTATCGGACGTTAAAGCATTAGGACAACAAATCTGGTTGGACAATCTCTCCCGTTCGCTGGTACAAAGCGGCGAATTGGCAGAAATGCTGAAGCAAGGTGTATGTGGCGTAACTTCCAATCCTGCCATTTTCCAAAAAGCCTTTGCCGGAGATGCCCTGTACGCCGATGAAGTAACCGCGCTCAAACAGCAAGACCTAACCCCGAAACAACGCTACGAAACCATGGCGGTTGCCGATGTGCAAGCCGCCTGCGACGTGTGCCTTGCCGAACATGAATCCACTGGTGGCAAAACCGGCTTCGTCAGCCTCGAGGTTTCGCCTGATTTGTCCAAAGACGCGCAAGGCACGGTTGAAGAAGCGCGCCGCCTGCACGCCGCCATCAGCCGTAAAAATGTCATGATTAAAGTACCGGCAACCGACGAAGGCATCGAAGCACTCGAAACCCTTGTTTCAGACGGCATCAGCATCAACCTGACCCTGCTCTTCTCCCGCACCCAAACCCTCAAAGCCTATGCGGCCTACGCGCGCGGCATTGCCAAACGTTTGGAAGCAGGACACGACGTTTCCCATATCCAAGTTGTCACCAGCTTCTTTATTTCCCGTGTCGATGCCGCATTGGATGCCACCCTACCCGACCACCTCAAAGGCAAAATCGCCATTGCGCTGGCCAAAGCCGCCTATCAAGATTGGGCACAATACTTCGGCAGCAGCGAATTTACCGCGCTTGCCGAAAAAGGTGCCAACCGCGTACAACTTTTGTGGGCATCTACCGGCGTGAAAAACCCTGCCTATCCTGACACGTTGTACGTTGACAGCCTGATTGGCGCCCATACCGTCAACACCGTTCCCGATGCCACACTCAAAGCCTTTATCGACCACGGCACCGCCAAAGCCTCTTTGACCGAAGGTGTGGACGAAGCCCAAGCGCAGCTTGCCGAAACCGCGAAACTCGGCATTGATGTCGAAACTTTGGCAACTCGTTTGCAGGAAGACGGTTTGAAACAATTTGAAGACGCTTTCGCCAAACTGCTTGCTCCATTGGCTTAAGCGGATTGAAAGGACGGCTGAGAAACTTAAATCATTTTGAAAAGTCTCAGGCCGTCTGAAACCCAAATTCGGGCGTGTACGGCACGCCCTTTTCTATCACGATTTGAATACCGTGCAGGCATACTGCCCCTGCCCTACAAAACCACCCTGCCATGTATATAGGACGTTTCGCACCCAGCCCTACCGGCCTGCTTCATATCGGCTCCCTACTGACCGCCGTCGCCTCCTATGCCGACGCGCACGCTCATCAAGGCAAATGGCTGGTCCGCATTGAAGACCTTGACCCCCCGCGCGAAATGCCCGGCGCCGCTGCTGACATTTTGCGCACGCTTGAAGCTTTCGGTTTTGAGTGGGACGGCGAAGTTGCCTATCAAAGCCGCCGTTACGACCTATATCAAGACACCCTCGCCCGCCTCAAAGCAGCCGGGCTGGTGTATCCCTGCTATTGCAGCCGCAAAGACTGGCAGGCGGCGGCAACACATGGTGCAGACGGATTTGTGTATAACGGTCGTTGCCGCAATCCTCAGCAAAGACCCGATACGCAAAACAAAACTCCGGCATGGCGCATTCAAGTTCCCGATCGCGTGATCGGTTTTTCAGACGGCATTGTCGGACATTACGCACAAAATCTGGCATACGATATCAGCGATTTCGTCCTGCTCCGTGCCGACGGCTATTGGGCATATCAGCTTGCCGTGGTTGCTGACGATGCCGACCAAGGAATAACGCATATTGTCCGCGGTCAAGATTTGCTCGTTTCCACACCACGCCAAATCTATCTGCAACAATGCCTCGGCGTTCCCACACCGGCCTACGCACACCTTCCCCTATTGACCAACAGCCAAGGGCAAAAATGGTCGAAACAAACCCTTGCCCCGGCTTTGGATTTGAATCAAAAAGAACAACTTCTCCGCCAAGTCCTAACCTACCTCAACCTACCCGATGCACCTACCGTGAACCGTCCGCAAGAATTGCTCGATTGGACGGTAGCGCACTGGCAAATGGACAAAATCCCAAAATCGTCCATTATCACGGACTGAATTAGCATGATTACAACAAAATTACTCTAGGTATTACAATATTTCATAAAATTATGTAAGTAATCTTACGATCCATTCCAAACCATGCCCAAGAAGCGAAAAATCATGTATATTTCAAAAATTTCCTAAAATTGTCACAAACTGATAATTTCAAGGTTGTAACAACATACGGCTGACGCGTTATTGAGGATGACAAAGCGCGGCAGATCTCCCACGATACAACAAAAAGAATACCGCTATGCCAAGTGCCATTATTGTAGAAGACGAAGTATTAGCAGCAGAACGCTTACGTGTATTATTGGAAGAGTGCAATGTCGTACTGCTCAACGTCTTTCACCATGCCATGCCAGCATTGGAGTGGCTGAGCGTCCATGAAGTCGACATCGTCTTTGCCGACATCGGCATGCCGGAAATCGACGGTCTCGAATTTGTCGAACGCATTAAGCGTACCGCCAAGCGCCAGCCGGAAATTGTATTCACCACAGCCTACGAAGAACATGCCCTGCGCGCGTTTGAGCTGGCTGCCGCAGATTATCTGCTCAAACCGATCAAAATGACCCGCCTGCAAACCGCGCTTGACCGCATCATCGAGAAAAACCGCGAAAAAGCAGACAGTTTCACCCATTTCAAAGTGTACAACCGAGAACGCATGGTTGAAATCCCATGGCAACAGGCGCGTTACCTGATGGCGGAACACAAAACCGTCTATCTGTTTACCGGCGACGGCCACAGCTACGAATTACCGAAGACCTTGGTTTACTGGGAAGAATTGCTGGGCGACAAAGTCATCCGCATCCACCGCAATGCCCTCGTCTTCCGCCACACCCTCGACAGCCTGATTCGACTGGACGATGACGAAAACGACGAATACGCATCCACATGGGGCGCTAAAATTCTCGATATTCCAACCCCGTTGCCCGTCAGCCGCCGACAACTGTCTACCCTGCGGAAAATCATTAAAAACAGCATCTAACAATGCGTTCCTTGGCTCATACCCCTTAAATCAAAGGCCGAGA
>NZ_JAPWBB010000012.1:0-83055 GCF_041433235.1 Neisseria sp. 27098_8_112
CCAAAAAAAGCCATCACAAAAGTGATGGCAACCGATTCAAAAAGGTACTCAAATTCTTACTTAACCATGATGTTACTAGGAAGATTTTTTCGTTCCAAATTCTCAACTTTCAAAATTTCTTCAAAAACTTCTTTCATCGAAAACAATTCTGCCAAATCTCCGGCAATCTGCCTACCTCGAGAGTAATACTGTCTGCAATCAAAATATATCTTCATATGAAGCAATCGTTCATCAAGGCTGGCATTTGTATTATCCAAAGCCGTACTAATATCTGCCCATTTAAAAAACTTTTTACGCGATTGACGCCCACTGGAAGAAACCACATTTTTAAAAAAGAGCATGTTGGGAATATAGTATTTTTTCAGATCTAAGCAAACCAGGCATTTATTACTCAATTTCAAATGTTCTCTCACGATTGGATATACAAGATAAAGTTCCTGACATGCTTCGTGGAAAGACTGTGCCTCATCGATCAACTTTTCAAGATCAACTAATTTTAATTCAATTTCTGTTTCTATATCTTCAATTCCCCTTACCCTTAAAAGCCTTTTATATTCCCAAAATTTTAAGTATTTATCCTTACCTGATTTTTGAGTATTCATATTATTCATATCAGCCATACTTCTAAAAACAAATCCAAACAAAAAAGGGGCCAACCGTAACTCTCCTAACACTCGATTGTAACCCCCGCTCCAACTAGCCTGACAACCCATTGTCACGAACAATATCAACCAACTTATTGAGATCCTCCTGATTCATTTTTTTCTGGATATAAACCAAAGAGGGTTGTGACTCATATACCCAAACAGATAGTGGTATTCTAGGAAGAATTTCTTGGTCAACTGCAGACTTCAACTTCGCTAACTGTTCTGGATCAAGCAGACTGTCACGTCGAATGTTCTTGATGGCTCTAGTCTCCATAACCGCTATATACAAATCATTCAGTAACTTCCTCATCATCCGACCGCCATTATACAATGTGTCATTACATTGTTTATTAGCCATCATGCCTTTGATATTGAGAGTCTTAACGGCACATACAAAACTATCGTAATCCCGCAACAATTTAACCAGTTTGAAACCATAAGCCCGTAAAGCATTCAATCTGATATGAACAGGGTTATTGTTCTGAATCAAGGTAATCTTCATGCCGGCAGCGGCCAAACTATCAATCTGAGCATGAACCTGTTTTTTTACAGTCTCAAAAAATTCCTCAATTTCGGACATCTGTTTTTCAATCTGCAATAAACGACTTTGGGCATAAGGATTATCGGACATAGCCATACCGAACAACTCGTTACTGAGTGTCAGACCATATCTGATACCTGGCCAACGTGGGCCGTTTTTCTTGTTGTTATTGCCTTCCCACATACGAATACCTTGCTTGGTATGCATAAAAAAACCATCATCACCGGAAGAGGTCAAGCTGCCAATATTTTTAAACCGGTCGTTCTCAGAAGAAAGAATTTCATACTCCCCCCAAACCAAGTGATGTTTTCGACCTGTCTCCTTTTGAAGATGTTGCTTGAGCAGCAATTCATGGGCTTTAAACTCTTCCCATTGTTGGAACTGTTCGTCATCCTCAGTCAACTTTTGATTGACCTTACCCCCCAAAGCCAAAGCAGCACGAGCCATATCGAAACCGTCGCTGAAAGGTGACTGTTTTGTCGTGACTTTGAGATCAAATTGTTGAGCGACGTGAATCGCACCAGGTTTGACAATATATCTCTGTTTCGCAAATTCCATTTTCAAATCCTATCAAGTTATCAGAAAGTTCTTGTAACGCCCCGTTACAGCTATTTAAAGAAACATCATAAAATTGTCGTAAAACAAAAATAGATGAAATTTTATTTTATTAATTTATATATTATTAAACTTAAATATTACTTTTTAGCGAGAAACTTTTTCAAATTAGCGCGAGCAGCCTCAATATCAAAAGAATCCTGTTTTTGGATAATCTCTGAATTTTTTTGGTTTTCAAGAAATACCCGTAATTTCTGAGCTTGCTCACGATTGAATTTAACCTGCGGTGCAACAATGGCAGTAAAGTTACCTTGCGAAGCAAGTTGGCAGAGTTTAGCTAAAAGGCCGAGTGGGCTAGTAACTTCCTTTTTCTGCCCCTCTATCTCATCCAAGATTTCCTGCTTCAAAGCCCAGGAACTTTTTGAAAGATGTTTTGCAAAAATCAAATCTGCCTGTTGACGCATTTGCACGTTGAAGAGCCTTGGATAAATCAAATCAACATCAGCATCAACCACTACCACATGATCTTGTTTGGGAGAACATAACTTGTTGGGTTCGACAGTCATGTAGTTGTAGTTATAAACCCCTTTGTAATTTATATAATAAATAATCTGCAGATTCGACACTTCTGAACTTTCCCAATCGACGCTTGTGAATTTCCCACTATGACCTTTCTTAAAATTCCTTTTCGACACTTCCGAATATCCCCTTTCGACACTTCTGAATGTCATATCAGAAAATAGTGGATCATCACGTTCAAAATTGCCCTGAAACCCTTTATCCAATCCATTTGGCCCTTTCCGCCAATCACATTTGGCCCTTTCCGCCAAACTGAGAATTTCACGTTTTTTGGTGTTATATGGATTGAAGCCGTCGTTCTGTTTGCCAGCAAGAAGTTTTTTGATGGCTCTAACAATATCGTGACCATTTACCAGTGTAAAAATACGGCGACTGGCCAAGAAATTTTTCTCATAAATGAGATTCAAATTCTTCAACCTATTTCGAGCTGTTAATTGAGATTTATAAGAGAGAGAGGTTCGTTCTTCCCAATCGGCAGCAGTCAAAGTAGCAAAGGCGTGACGTTGTAAATGCGGATGTTGAGATACCAAACCAACAGCATCATTTAAAACACATGACAACAATACAGCCGAATTAATACAGCCTGTAAGAGAAACCAGATCACGGTGATAAGCAATTCTCTTAGAAAAGTGTTTTCTGAAATAGAAGGAACTTGTGTTTTGCAAATCAGACAGCGTAAGTGTAAGTTGATCGTCAGTACCACTAGATTGCGCGATCATCTCAGCCATGGTATCCAAGTTCACTTTGATGGCCAAAGCAGCCCCAACCCCTTTACGGCATGTTTGAATAAGGTTTGTATCAAGAAGCCTATTCTTACAAGTGCGTTGTTCTCTCACTGTCAGGCCCGTTTCGGCTTCCATCTGAGCAATAGATTTGAAAATCCAACCATCTCGTTCGGCAACCTCTTTGCTCACTCTTGTCCAATAAATCAACTGAGAAAGCATGGCAGCAGCTTTTAAAGAGCCTGTGATGTCAATTAAACAGCGATAAATGGCAACTCTCCGACTACCTTGCAAAGCTTGCCAGCATTGTGTCAGTTCAGAGTTGAACACTTTAGGAGGGGGTAATTTGGTGGCGGTAACCATCACACACATCCGTTCAAATATTCTGAGGTAAGATCAGCAAGCATCTTCAAGCTATATCTACAACGTCGCGCTGCCGGCATACCATCAACACAGCTCTCAATCAAACCGAAAGATGTTAATTCGGTAATAGCTCTTTCCTGTTGTCGTCTAGACAACATTGTTGAGTGAAAAACATGCTTCTCAGCTGCATGAGTCCAAGGCGACCAATCACCACGCTTACTCAAATCTTGATATTCAGCTTCGCTTTGTAGAAACGACAAATACAAAACGGATACAAAAGAAAGACCTCTGTCGGCTAATGTCTTCAGATGAAGTTTATTAATCGAAATAGGGGGCGCAACCACATCAAGTACATCTGTTTCACCATGTTTGCGTACTAAATCCTCAAACAGGGCATCATTCAATGTAAATTGGGATTCGGTTGGTGCTACGGTTCTCCGATTAAGTAAAACACCTTTCTCAAGAAGACTATTGCGAATATTACGCCACTGCTTCGCGGTAATGCCTGCTTCATGAAACAACAAATCATTATTCAAGCTTACCCATTCGCCTGGTAGACATTTTTCAACAAACCAACTTAAAAAATATCCCTCGGAAACAGAACCGACCGCTTGAGCAAACTGACGTACATATGTAGCTGGTTCTTCCCACAAAGCAACCAAACCTCGCATGAAGTTATTTGTTGACATGCTTTGAGCGGGTACAAAACCAGTCTCATATTCGTAGGCAGTAGAGAAATCCATATACATACTCATGCTCCGAAAAACTTTTCATCGTTGATGATTGAATGTAACTGCGCAAGGCTATAATCAGGAAATTGATCGATTAATTGCTGATAACGAACAAAAATATCAGACTCCTTCTCCGACTGACTCCATGCCTTCAATACTTTGAGTCTAACCTCAATAGACGGCATAACAATTCGGCCTTTGACGACAGGAGTATTCAACTCCAAACGCACTTTTTTAATTTCTGCCGTAGAAATCAAGGAACATAAGTTCATGATCATTTGATTACTGGCCTTATGTTTCAACATCCATCGGAGCCGCTGCATTTGCTCGGAAAATCTTTGTTCGTGATTTTCCATTTCCGCAATTTTGCTTTGCAAAATTTTCAGATCAATAGAATAGGTCACGACATCGGGGCACATTGATGCCAATTTCTCAATTCGCTTTGGGTTCATCCGTTTGAGAGTATTCAAAACACCTTCATGTTCACGCGCGACCAAAGCATTGTAAGAGGCTTCTCGCGGCGTATTAGGCGCGGATGCCAATCTTGTCAGTGCAAGATTCGTATAAATCGGATCTGTATTGAACAGTCGATATACGGGATTATTTATAAACGGCTTACGCATCACTCCTCACTCCCTCTATTTTTTAAATTGTTGTATTGTGTGCTTAACGATAAAATTTCTACTACATTGGCGTGAAATTCATGCTCAGTATTTGTCTGCCAATTCAACACAGAGGCAATGATGTTCTCTTTGTTGCCAATGCCGCAGTTTGTATATTCGTCGTATTTGTCGGGATCTTCGTATGCAATACGAAGTTTTGAATCATTTTTCAGCGAAAGCAGGGGATTTGAGCTATCGCCAACATCAAACATGAAGTTATCGATACCGCAAAGCTTCCACAGGAATGTAAAAACGTTGCCTGCTTCCGCATGTAAAACATCAATAGCATAAATTGCATTTTCGGCACTTGAACCTGAAATATGCTCAAATGCTGGATACTCGACATACCAGCCGTATGCGAAGTCTTTGTGGGTTTTAAAGCAATCAGACAGGTTCACTTTGGCCAACAACTTGCGAACCGCAGAAAACAGTTTTTTGCTAGTTTGATCCAAAGTAAGCTGATGATTCTGAACATCCAGGGCATCGAACCCTGTCTGTTCAGTTCCTTTCGGCTCACCCCCTGCATCAGTCTCTGGGCTATCTTCTTTAGCTGGCACAGATTTAATAGATGAATCCTCTGACTCAGTGTTTTTTTCAGATGCTTCTTTTTGATGCAAATTGAGATCTTGTTTGACAGCTGTTTCAGATTTGTTCTTATCAGATGAATTTTCTGTTTCAGGAAAGGCTTCAGCACCATATTCAAATTTGAATTTGTCGAGTACAAACTGGCAAAGCTCATGTACGTCTAACTCTGTTGCAGAATATTGGTTATGCCACTGTTCCAGCACATCTGACCATAAATATTGGAAAGAATCGTCCAACTGAATTGATTTTGAAATTGAGAACAGGGTAGAGTGAAGCTTTTTTATTTCTTCTACTTTGGCATGGGAAAGTTTGAATGCGTATTCTTGCAGTTCCTGTAAATTATCAGAAGCAAAAAAGAACAGTCCCAGAGTTTTATGAGAAACCGTAAGGCCCTTATCAGAAAACATCACTTCCAGTTCGCGCAAAGAAAGTTTCCCTGAGTCAGATTCATCTTGGAAAATATCGCGAATTTCGGCGTATTTGCAGGCTTTATCCCAAAAACACATTTCAGCACGCAGTTCGTTTTCAACAAGGTGCGCAACCTGCAATGTAGTTTCGTCAGTGTAGGGTATGTAAATGCACGGCATCATACGGAAGCGGTTATCGCCAGTTTCTTCCAAGAGTTCGCGCAAGATTTTGAGACGGGTATTACCACCATGTGCCAGTACATATTTACTTTCACCAGGTCGCTGGGTAACGTGTACCGGTTGTTGAATACCTGAAGAACGAATGGACTCTTTGATGGCCTCATAGCTGGAAACATCATGTAAACGGCGTGGGTTTTTGTCAAAGAAATCGATCTCGCTGATTGGCAACGACATTAACATGCCCTGAGAAGGAGTATCCTCGGGGCCAAAACTCATATTTGTCTGTGCAGGTGTACCGATGTGTAGGCTCAAAGCTGCTTTGGTTTGGTCCAGATTCATGACTGTACCTCCTCTTGCAGCAGGCTGGTCATGTCGTTGAAACAGCTTCCACGCAATTTTTTATTTTCGATACCAGGGAAAATCTCATAGACAATACGGTGCATGATTTCATAAGCGGGCAGCATCTTTCCAAGCTGTTTACGCTCATGGCAATGAACAGGAACTCGTAAAGTTGTGGCTTCCTTATATGCTTTGGCAGCAGGAACTGCTACGCTCAACAATTTACGTCTGTCATCTAAGGTATTACTAAAGAAGTCTTTGATAGAGGATGCGATGAATTTCGCATCATTGGTACGATCTTGTGCGTAGATGATGGCTCGTAATTGAGGCATGGGGATGCGCATTGCTTCGCCTTTTTGCAGTCGCTTCAGAAGTTCTTGGGTACCAGTGAGAAACTCACGGGCACTCAAAACTTCAGGCATGATCGGGCAAAGCAAGCATGTAGCAGCGAAGGCAGCTGTATCCAAGAGAGGGCCGACTGCACCCTGAGTATCGATCAAAACCACATCATAGTTATTCTGTATGTATTGTGAATGCAGTTTGCTTCTCAGCAAAAAGGCACGATCGGGACGAGAAGTTACTTCAGTCTCGACAAAAGCAGAAATGTTATTGGAAATAACGATGTCTAAATTTGGGAAAACGGTATTGGATATTGTTGAGCGGATGACTTCTTCGGTATTTTCACCGAGAAGCAATTCGACAATACCATTTGGAGCGCGGTGGCTTATTGGGTAGTATTTAGACAGTGATGGCTGAACGTCGCAGTCGATCATTAGGACGCGGAGTCCAATATCAGCGAGAACGCCGGAGACATTAGCAATGAGTGTTGTTTTGCCTACGCCGCCTTTAGTAGCGGCCGCAGACAATATTACGGGTGCGGACATAATATTTCCTTGTATAATCAAGGAACAACGTCAGCGAGAAGAGGTAATTCAAGACGCGAAGAACATGCTTAAATCATCTTAAATAGGAAATTTAACATAATATAAATTATGCGAACTTAGGCTAGCATGATTCAATAGTCTTTTCTACAAATTATGGCCACAACCAAGCCCATGTGCTTCGGCCTTCGCCTTGCAGTAAAACTAAAGTTCGGCAAGCGGAGGCTGTGTTCATGCATTCGAAGCCGATTCCGTAGGCTGATAAGGCTGCTGCAATTTTGGGATGCAGAAATTTTTGTTTTTCTCCTGTACCTATAATAATGACTTCAGGACGGTTTTCTGCTATTTCAATTGCTGATATAAAAATTTGTTCGTTTAATTCTTCGATGGTTGTTTGAGGAATGATGCTCACTTTGCCATCTTGCCAGCAAATGGGTTCTGAATACGTTTGTTCGCCGATTTGCAATATGCCTTGTGAGGATGAAAAAAATAATGTGGCTTCATCGATATGGTTTTCTGTGATTTTCATGGCAATTCCTGTTTTTATGGTAGAACGATTTTTCAGACGGCCTTGGGAAACTTGCAAAAAAAGGTGCAAAATCAAGCAATATCAGGTAGGATTCAACGTTTGACCTTGTGCATTGATGCTTTGCTCTGAATTTACGATTGCAAGCGATTATAACAAGCCTTGGTTTTTCGTGATTATTTTAAAGTATCGGCTCAAAAGGAGACACAATGAAGCCAGTAAATATCGGTCTTTTAGGTTTGGGTACAGTCGGTGGCGGTACGGCCACTGTATTGCAGGACAACGCTGCGGAAATCAGCCGCCGCTTGGGACGTGAAGTCCGTATTTCTGCTGTTTGTGATTTGAGCGAAGAAAAAGCCAAACAAATTTGCCCGAATGCTGCTTTTATCAAAGATCCGTTTGAGCTGGTTCAACATCAAGATGTTGATGTTGTTGTTGAATTGTTTGGCGGCACCGGTATTGCCAAAGATGCGGTATTAAAAGCGATTGAAAACGGCAAACACATTGTTACTGCCAATAAAAAACTGCTGGCTGAATACGGCAATGAAATTTTCCCTTTGGCGGAAGAAAAAAATGTCATGGTACAGTTTGAAGCTGCTGTTGCCGGCGGTATCCCTATTATCAAGGCTTTGCGTGAAGGCTTGGCTGCAAACCAAATCCGCAGTATCGCCGGTATTATTAATGGTACCAGCAACTTCATTCTTACTGAAATGCGTGAAAAAGGCAGCGCGTTTGCAGACGTATTGAAAGAAGCTCAGGCTTTGGGCTATGCAGAAGCTGACCCTACTTTTGATATCGAAGGTCATGATGCCGGCCATAAAATTACGATTATGAGCGCATTGGCATTTGGTACGCCGATGAACTTTTCTGCCTGCTATCTGGAGGGTATCAGCAAACTCGACAGCCGCGACATCAAATATGCTGAAGAGCTTGGCTACCGTATCAAATTGTTGGGGATTACCCGTAAAACCGACAAAGGCATCGAGTTGCGCGTACACCCTACTCTGATTCCTGAAAGCCGTCTGTTGGCTAATGTGAACGGCGTGATGAATGCTGTCCGCGTTAATGCCGATATGGTTGGTGAAACCTTGTATTACGGTGCGGGAGCCGGCGCATTACCGACTGCTTCTGCCGTGGTTGCCGACATTATTGATATTGCCCGCCTGATTGAAGCAGAAACTGACCATCGTGTCCCCCACTTGGCATTCCAACCTTCGCAAGTTCAAGCGCAAAATATTCTGCCTATGGACGAAATCACCAGCAGCTACTATCTGCGCGTTCAAGCAACTGACGAACCGGGCACTTTGGGTCAAATTGCCGCACTCTTGGCCAAAGAAAATGTTTCTATCGAAGCTTTGATTCAAAAAGGCGTGATTAATCAAAGCACTGCTGAAATCGTGATTCTGACCCACACCACGGCGGAACACAATGTCAAACGTGCTATCGCAGCGATTGAAGCACTGAGCTGCGTGGATGCTCCGATCACCATGATCCGCATGGAAAGCCTGCATGACTGAGCAGCAAACGGAAAGGCCGTCTGAAGAGCAACTGGCGGCCAGAAAAAAAGCCAAGGCAAAAATCCGTACCATACGCATTTGGGCATGGATTATTTTGTCTTTGCTGGCTCTGACCGCCCTGCTCTCACAATGCGCCATGAACAAGCCGCAGATGAAACAAAATGTGGTGGAATCTTGCGTGAAAAACATTCCTTTTGCTGAAAAATGGCAAGCTGATTTAAAGGCAAAAGGTTTGGATGCGCAAAACGAGAAATTGGCTCAAGACTATTGTGTCTGCATGTGGGATCAGCCTTTAAGCAAACTCTCTGACGAGCAAATCCGAGACTTCGGCAAAATCAGCCCTGAGGAGCAACTCAAGCTCTTGGGTGGTGCGGAAGCTTTTGAGGCACGCGATAAGCAATGTGTGGCTGATTTAAAGGCTGAGTAAACCAATATCGGTTTAAACCAAAGATACAAGGCCGTCTGAACAACAGACGGCCTTTATTATATTGATTAAATAGTAATAAGAATTGATTTCATTATATTTTAAGTTTAAGATAGCTTAGTTAATTGCTTTTCTATGGTTGTTGCCATGCGTTACCACTTTCCTATTGCCGTTGATATTTATGATTTTTTGTATACCGGCCGGTTTGACTATCTGGAAATCGGACAATCGGCAGAGTCTATTTTGCAGATGTTTCCTGCGCCTGATTGCGTACCTAAAGGCTTGTTGGTGCAAAAAGGCTGGAATATTTGGCTTTATGGCGATATCGAACTGCATTTCTCCGACAATCGTTTGACACAGATTCGTGCTGATTTTCAGCCTGATGCTGCATTAAGCGGCGGCCGTTGGGTAAAGTTGAATCCGTGGTTTTTTGCAAATGGCTGCCTTGATGTATATGCCGTCATTCAACGCTTGGTGCAACGCAATATTGACTTTATTAAAACGGAAACGCATACCAACTTAATTTTGCAGCTACAAAGCGGAGTTGAATTGATTTTTGAAAAATGTCGGGGCATGCAACTTGCCTCATTCCGCAAACAAAAAGCTTCCCTGCCCCATTGGGCGCGTGAAACGGCTTCTTAACTAAAACAATGCCGTCTGAAAACATCATTTCAGACGGCATGATCAGTTACAAACCATTCAATAACTGTCGGATTTTCGTCATCGCCATAGAAGTCTGTTCATTACAGCCATCAGTCCCTACTCCGCTATCAAAGCAATCAATGCTGCTGACGCTACAAAAGTGGGCATAGGCCATTTTTAACTCCCTGGCCAAAACGGCTTCGGGCATACCGGTCATACCGAGTACATCTACGCCGTCACGTCGATAACGGGCGATTTCTGCGCGGGTCGGACGGCGCGGGCCTTGCAGGCAACCATAAATGGCGGAGTCGTAAATCGGCACATTGTGCGCTTTCGTGATATTTAACAACTTTTGTCGCAATTCATTGCAATAAGGGTTGAAAAAATCGGTATGGACAACCGGGCATTCTTGGCCTTCAAAAAAAGTATCTTTACGGCCATAGGTATAGTCGATCAAATCGTCCGGCAACACCAAGCTGCCGTTTTCAAAATCGGGATTGATACCGACGACTGAAGAAATGGCAATGATGTTTTCAACGCCTAAAGAATGTAACGCCCAAATATTGGCGCGGTAGTTGATTTCATGTGGCGCGATGGTATGACTGAAGCCGTGTCGGGCAAGAAAAACAATATCCAAACGCCCCAACCTGCCGAACAAAATAGGGCTGCTGGTTAAGCCGTATGGAGTGCGTACGATTTTTCGTTCAGTAATTTCGAGTTCCGGCAGTTTGGTCAAACCGCTGCCGCCGATAATGGCTAACATATAAACTTCCTTTGTTATCAATGGCCGTCTGAAACTTGGATTTCAGACGGCCTTAATATTATCGATTTATTTATGTTTGTAGAAATGGCTGCCGAAATAGGCAGATGCGCCTTCACGCAATAAAACCAATGTTACGGCGGCAAGCGGCAGACCGGCAAGCATACCGACAAAACCCATCAGTTGTCCGAAAGCCATCAACGAGAAAATCACCCAGAACGGAGACAAACCGATGCGGTCGCCGACGATTTTAGGCGTAATGAAAAAGCTTTCCAAGAATTGTCCGACACCGAATACAGCCCAGACCATCAACAAGCCCTGCCATGAGCCATATTGCAAAAGCGCGGCAACTGTTGCCAGCAAAAGGCCGGTAAATGCACCCAAATACGGAATAAATACCAAAATACCGGCAATCATACCGATGGCAAAGCCGGAATCCAAACCGACCAGCATCAAGCCCAAGCCATAGACCAAGCCCATGATCATCATAACCATCAGCTGGCCGCGCAGAAACTCGCCCAAAACTTCATCCATATTGCCGCTGATACGCGTGTAGGTCTCGATAAAACGGCGTGGAACCAGTTTGCTGATTCCGGAAGACCAGCGTTTCCAATCCAACAAGAAGTAATACAGCAACAAAGGCAACAACACCAAATTGCTGACGCCGCTGATCACGTTGCCGCTTTGACGCATCAAGGTTGGAATCCATTCTTTGAGCGTATTGCTCAACTCATCAGTATGCGACTGCAACCATGCGATGATTGATTCTTGATCGATTTGAATATAATCCCCACTGACGCTGTTGAGCCACGGCAGCAGTTTGTTTTGAACAAAGCCCACGATTTGCGGCAGGCGTTCGGCCAGATTGTTAAACTGGTTCAACAACATAGGTACGATAATCAGCACCAACGACAGCAATATCAGCAAAGCCAGTGCCATAATAATCATAGAGGCCGGCGCGCGGCGGATACGCTTCAATTGAAGCCACTCGACCAAGGGATTCAAAACATAGGCCAAAACGGCGGCTACAATAAACGGCGTCAAAACATCGCCCAAGGCATATAAAAGCCAAATAAAGGCTGCGATAACGCAAGCCATAATAATCCACGGTTTTGCGCCGCGCGCTTTCTTTTGATACATAAAAAGGTGTTCCCCAGTTGATGCTTAAGGTTTTCAAAATAAATAAGCAGTATAACAGATTCACAAAGGCCGTCTGAAAGCGTGACGGCTATTAAGATAAAATAAAAATTGTTGACAATAATGCCAAAAAATTCAGCCTGAATCCTCCAATTTAAGATAAAATACGCTCCGACAATCTACCCATACCCGAATAAGGAAATCCAATGAGCACTTCTTTGAGCTATCGTGACGCAGGCGTGGATATCGACGCAGGCGATCAACTGGTCGAAAACATCAAACCTTTTGCCAAGCGTACTATGCGCCCTGAAGTGTTGGGTGATTTGGGCGGTTTCGGCGCTTTGGTTGAAATCGGCAAAAAATACAAAAATCCGGTATTGGTTTCCGGTACGGATGGCGTCGGCACCAAGCTGAAACTGGCATTCGACTGGGATAAACACGATACTGTCGGCATCGATTTGGTTGCCATGAGCGTCAACGACATTTTGGTTCAAGGTGCGGAACCTTTGTTCTTCTTGGACTATTTCGCTTGCGGTAAGCTGGATGTTGCCCGCGCGACTGATGTGATTAAAGGTATTGCCCAAGGTTGCGAAGAATCCGGTTGCGCTTTGATTGGCGGTGAAACTGCCGAAATGCCGGGCATGTATCCCGAAGGCGAATACGACTTGGCCGGTTTTGCCGTCGGCGTGGTTGAAAAAGAACGCGTCATTAACGGCCGCAGCATTCAGGCCGGAGACGTTGTTTTGGGCTTGGCTTCCAATGGCGCACACTCCAACGGCTATTCCTTGGTACGCAAAATCATCGAGCGCGACAATCCTAATTTGGACGCGGAATTCGACAACGGCAAAACCCTGCGCGAAGCCATCATCGCCCCTACCCGCCTGTATGTGAAACCTATCCTTGCCGCTTTGGAAAAATTCACCATTAAAGGCATGGCCCACATCACCGGCGGCGGCATTACTGAAAACGTACCTCGCGTTTTGCCTGAAAATACCGTTGCGCAAATCGATGCCAAAGCGTGGGAACTGCCTAAACTGTTCCAATGGCTGCAAAAAGCGGGCAATGTGGAAACCCAAGAAATGTACCGTACTTTCAACTGCGGTATCGGCATGGTCGTTATCATTGCTAAAGAAGATGCCGATGCGGTACAGGCATTCTTGAGCGAACAAGGCGAAACCGTTTACCGTTTGGGTGCAGTTCGTGAGCGCAACGGCGACGAACATCAAACCCAAGTGGCTTGATTGAGATGTAATTAAAAAAGTGCGGATGATGAATCCGCACTTTTTATTGTCTAGGAAAATCTTCGCCCTAGCCTGCTTCTTCCATAAATCCGGCCAACTGAGCCGTATCGTGGGCAATCATCAGCTCTTCATTGGTTGGTACCACCAAAACCGCCGGCATAGAACCTGTCGGGCTGATGATACCGGAGTTGCCGTAGCGTTTGTCCATATTGGCTTTGGTGTCGATGTGCAGACCTAAGAAATCCAAGTAAGAAACAGTTTTAGCGCGGATATTACGCGAGTTTTCGCCGATACCGCCGGTAAACACGAGTGCGTCAACGCCACCGCAAGCCACAGCCATCGAAGCAATATATTTGGCAAGGCGGTAAGTCATTACTTCCAGAGCCAAACGTGCGCCTTCATGGCCTTCATCCGCAGCGATTTCCAAAGAACGACAGTCGTTGGAGAGTTCGGAAATACCGAGCAAGCCTGATTTTTTGTTCAGCATTTCATCAACTTGGGCAACATCCAAACCGGCTTGGGAAGTCAGATAGCTGTATACGCCCGGGTCGATGTCGCCGCAACGGGTACCCATCACCAAGCCTTCAATCGGCGTGAAGCCCATACTGGTGTCAACGGATTTCCCGTTTTTAATGGCGGTAATGGATGCGCCGTTGCCTAAGTGGGCAATAATCATGCGGATGTCTTCCAGAGGTTTGCCCAAGATGCGTGCGGCTTCAGGGGCAACGTAACGCATACTGGTACCGTGGAAACCGTAGCGGCGGAAAGCGTATTTTTTACGCAATTCGCGCGGAACGGCATAAGTGTAGGCACGCTCCGGCATGGTTTGGTGGAACGAAGTATCCATCACGCCGACATTGGGCAGGCCCGGGAAATGCTCTTGCGCAGCCAAAATGCCGTTGATATTGGCAGGATTGTGCAGCGGAGCGAGCGGAATGCAGGCATTGAGTTCGTCCATTACTGCTTGGTCGATCAAAACAGATTCGCTGTATTTTTCGCCGCCGTGTGCGATGCGGTGGCCGATGGCTTTAATGCGGTCGTGCAGGCCGTGTTTTTCAAGCTCTTTCAACAGTATACCTACTGCACCGGCATGATCGTTACGGCTGGTCAAAGCTGTTTGGCATTTTTTGCCGTCTTTGCTGAACGTAATGACTGCTTCGGGCGTACCCAAACGTTCGCCGAGACAGCTTAAGAGAACTTTGCCGTTTTTACGGTCGATAACGGCACCTTTGAGTGAAGAGCTGCCGCAGTTCAGAACAAGAATGAGTTGGTTGGACATGGTGTTTCTCCTTTGAATTTTTGATTGTTTTTTTGGCTTCAGGCCGTCTGAAAAGAGCAAGAACATTTGAGAGCTTTCCAGATTGCCTTTGGTTTGGTGTTTAGTCAGGCTTTATGCCCAACCATAATCTCCATTGCAGGTATCGCTACCCGACTAAAATCTGCTTATTTAGTTTTCAGACGGCCTTGTTTAATGGCGTGGCCGTCTGAAAACTTAAAAGCAATCTTCCGGCACTCGGACTTGTCCTTCCATAATCACGCGTGCGCTACGGCTCATGACCGCTTTGGTGGCCGTCCATTGTCCGTCCTGACATTCGGCGGCGGCACCGACACGTAGTGTTCCTGACGGATGACCGAAACGGACTTCTTTACGCGCTCCGCCTCCGGTTGCAAGGTTGACCAGCGTACCGGGCACGGCGGCAGCGGTAGCGATGGCGACTGAAGCGGTACCCATCATGGCGTGGTGCAATTTGCCCATGCTCAGCGCGCGTACCAATAAGTCGATGTCGGCAGCTTTGACGGTTTTGCCGCTTGAAGCGGTGTAATCGGCCGCAGGGGCGACAAAAGCGACTTTCGGAGTATGGGCGCGAGTGGCAGCTTCGGATACGTCGCTGATTAAACCCATTTTCAGCGCACCATACGCGCGGATGGTTTCAAATTTTTCCAGAGCCGCGACATCGTTGTTGATATCGTCTTGCAACTCTTTGCCTGTATAGCCCAAATCTGCGGCATTCAGGAAAATGGTTGGAATGCCGGCATTGATAAGCGTGGCTTTCAGACGGCCTATATTCGGCACATCAATTTCATCGACCAAATTGCCGGTTGGGAACATACTGCCTTCGCCGTCGGCCGGATCAAGAAATTCGATTTGTACTTCGGCTGCCGGAAACGTTACGCCGTCAAGCTCAAAATCACCTGTTTCCAACACTGCGCCGTTTTGCATCGGCACATGGGCAATAATGGTTTTGCCGATGTTTTTCTGCCAGATTTTGACGGTACACAGGCCGTCTGAAGGGATTTTGGATTTATCGACCAAGCCTTGCTCGATGGCAAATGCGCCCACGGCGGCGGTCAAATTACCGCAGTTGCCGCTCCAATCGACAAAAGGTTTGTCGATGGAAACTTGTCCGAACAAATAATCGACATCGTGATCGGCGCGTTCGGATTTGTCCAAAATCACGGCTTTGCTGGTGGACGAACTGGCATTGCCCAAGCCGTCAATCTGTTTGCCATAAGGGTCGGGGCTGCCGAGTACGCGCAAGAGGATTTTGTCGCGTGCCTCGCCTGCTTCCTGCGCAGCGGGCGGCAGATCAGTGCGTTTGAAGAAAATGCCTTTAGATGTACCGCCGCGGTAGTAAACGGCTGGAATTTTAATTTGCGGCATTTCGGGTTCTCCTTTGTATTTCTAGTATGGTTTTTTCAGACGGCCTCTCAAACATTCGAGGCCGTCTGAAAACCTTTTTGAGCGTAGTCCGGGCATTTTGACGATACCCGATTTACCTTACGCTGCATTTCCTTCTAAAAAGTCTTGTGCGAAACGTTGCAATACGCCACCGGCTTCATATACCAACACTTCTTCTGCTGTATCGAGGCGGCAGGTAACCGGAACTTCGACGGTTTCGCCGTTTTTACGATGAATCACGAGGGTCAGGTCGCAGCGTGGTGTGCGTTCGCCGACAACGTCGTAGGTTTCCGTACCGTCCAGTTGCAGGGTGTGGCGGTTGGTACCCAGTTTGAACTGCAGCGGCAACACGCCCATACCGATCAAGTTGGTGCGGTGGATACGCTCGAAGCCTTCGGCAACAATTGCTTCCACGCCGGCGAGGCGTACGCCTTTTGCAGCCCAGTCGCGGCTTGAGCCTTGACCGTAGTCCGCACCGGCGATGATGATGAGCGGCTGTTTGCGGTTCATATAGGTTTCGATGGCTTCCCACATACGCATGGTTTGGCCTTCTGGTTCAACACGAGCAAGCGAACCTTGGCGTACGCTGCCGTCTTCATTTCTCACCATTTCGTTAAACAGTTTCGGATTGGCGAAGGTTGCGCGTTGGGCGGTCAAGTGGTCGCCGCGGTGGGTTGCGTAAGAGTTGAAGTCTTCTTCAGGCAAACCCATTTTCGCCAAATATTCGCCTGCGGCACTGCTGGCCAAAATCGCATTGGACGGCGAGAGGTGGTCGGTGGTGATGTTGTCGGGCAAAATCGCCAGCGGACGCATACCGCTCAATGTGCGCTCCCCTGCCAGTGCGCCTTCCCAGTAAGGCGGGCGGCGGATATAGGTGGACATTGGACGCCAGTCGTACAGCGGGCTTGGTGCTTTTTGCGCTGTGCCGGTGTCGAACATCGGGATATAAACGTCGCGGAATTGTTGCGGTTTCACATATTCGGCAACGATGGCATCGATTTCTTCATCGGTAGGCCAGATGTCTTTCAGGCGGATTTCTTTGTCGTCTGCAACGCCGAGTACGTCGTTTTCAATATCGAAACGGATGCTGCCTGCCAGCGCGTAGGCAACGACCAACGGAGGCGAAGCAAGGAAAGCCTGTTTCGCATACGGATGGATACGGCCGTCGAAGTTGCGGTTGCCTGACAATACGGCGGTGGCGTACAAATCGCGGTCGATGATTTCTTTTTGGATTTTCGGATCCAGCGCGCCGCTCATGCCGTTACAGGTGGTACATGCGAAGGCAACGATACCGAAGCCGAGTTTTTCCATTTCAGGCAGCAGGCCTGCTTCTTTCAAATAGATTTCGGCTACTTTTGAACCCGGTGCAAACGAAGATTTCACCCAAGGTTTGCGCTGCAAGCCGAGGCGGTTGGCATTGCGTGCCAACAGCGCGGCGGCGACAACGTTGCGTGGATTGGAAGTATTGGTACATGAAGTAATCGCAGCAATAATCACTGCACCGTCAGGCATTTGGCCGTCTGAAGGCTCTTCATAAGGTTTAGCCAAGCCTTTGCTGGCCAAATCGGCGGTCGCAAAACGGGCATGCGGGTTACTTGGGCCTGCCATATTGCGTGTTACGCTGCTCAAATCAAATTTCAATACGCGAGGATAAACAGCGGTTTTCAAGGCATCTGCCCACAAGCCTGCGGTTTTGGCGTAGGTTTCCACCAATTTCACTTGCGCGTCATCGCGGCCGGTCAGTTTCAAATAATCAATGGTTTGCTCATCAATAGCGAACATCGCGGCAGTCGCGCCGAACTCAGGGGTCATGTTAGAAATGGTGGCACGGTCGCCGATAGACAGGCTTCTTGCGCCTTCGCCGAAGAATTCGACAAATGCGCCAACCACGCGCTCTTTACGCAAGAATTCGGTCAGTGCCAACACGATGTCGGTGGCAGTAATGCCCGGTTGACGTTTGCCGGTCAGCTCAACGCCGACAATATCAGGCAGACGCATCATGGATGCACGGCCCAACATTACGGTTTCGGCTTCCAAACCGCCCACGCCTACGGAAATCACGCCCAATGAATCGACGTGCGGCGTATGTGAGTCTGTACCGACACAGGTATCAGGGAATGCCACGCCGTTTTTGACTTGGACAACCGGCGACATTTTTTCCAAGTTGATTTGGTGCATAATGCCGTTGCCCGCAGGAATCACGTCCACATTTTCAAATGCGGTTTTTGTCCAGTTGATGAAGTGGAAACGGTCTTCGTTACGTCTGTCTTCAATTTCGCGGTTTTTGCGGAAGGCATCAGGATCGTAACCGCCGCATTCAACGGCCAAAGAGTGGTCGACGATGAGCTGGGTTTGCACCACCGGATTCACTTTGGAAGGATCGCCGCCTTTTTCGGCAATCGCATCGCGCAGGCCTGCCAAATCCACCAACGCTGTCTGACCCAGAATATCGTGACACACCACGCGCGCCGGATACCAAGGGAAGTCGATTTCCTGTTTTCCCTCAATCAGCTGACCCAGCCAGCTTTGCAGCGTAGGCAGGTCGACTTTGTCTGCGCGGTTGACCAAGTTCTCAGCCAAGATGCGGCTTGTATAAGGCAGCTTGTCGTAAGAGCCTGGTTTGATGTCTTCACACGCCTGACGCGTGTCGTAATATTCCAAATCCGTACCGGGCAAAGCTTTGCGGTAGCGTTGGTTGGCAGTCATGTCGGTTCTCCTAAATCTATTCTTTTTTTGGTTTTGGGGTTTCAGACGGCCTGTTGATTCGGACCTTCAGGCCGTCTGAAACCATAAATTCTGTTTTATTGCTTGTTGTCTGAAATCTATTCGCGGTATGAAAAAAAATTGCTGCTCCGCTACCATCATTCCCGTATAGACGGAAATCCAAACTCAAATTTTTCAGCACTCTTTACAGCAGAACATTTCAATTTTTGAATTTCTGCCTGTATGGGAATGACGACAGCGGAGCAGCATGTTTTCCAAACGGCCGGCTCTCTCTCTCGCATACTGCACTAGGCCGTCGAAAAACGAAAACTTAATTATTCATTGTTTTCAAACGGCATTTCGAGATGGGGCGGGCTGGCGGCCCACCCTGCTGTTACGCGTATTAGCGGTTTTCAATCTCCACAAATGCCAAATCTTCAGGGCCTGTGTAGTTTGCGCTCGGACGGATGATTTTGCCGTCTTTGCGTTGCTCGAGAACGTGTGCGCTCCAACCGGTTGTACGGGAAATGACGAACAGCGGTGTGAACATAGCAGTCGGTACGCCCAATTTTTGGTAGGAAACAGCAGAGAACCAGTCCAGATTCGGGAACATTTTTTTCTCTTCCCACATCACGCTCTCCAAACGTTCGGCAATGTCAAAGAGGCGCATATCGCCGGTTTCTTTGCTCAAACCGCGTGCCACTTCTTTAATGACAACGTTGCGAGGGTCGGAAATGGTGTACACCGGATGACCGAAACCGATCACGATTTCTTTGCGGCCGATGCGTTCGCGGATGTCGGCTTCGGCTTCGTCGGCATTGCGGTAGCGTTTTTGAATATCGTAAGCCACTTCGTTCGCGCCACCGTGTTTCGGACCTTTCAACGCGCCGATTGCACCGGTAATGCAGGAGTACATATCAGAGCCTGTACCGGCAATCACGCGGGCGGTAAAGGTAGAAGCGTTGAACTCGTGTTCTGCATACAGAATCAGTGAAACGTGCATGGCTTTGATGTGTGATTCGCTTGGGCGTTTGCCGTGCAACAGGTGCAGGAAATGACCGCCGATGGTCTCTTCGTCGCTTTCAACTTCAATGCGTTTGCCGTTGTGCGAATATTGATACCAGTACAAGAGGATGCTGCCGAGGCTGGCGATCAGTTTGTCGGCGATGTCGCGCGCTTCACTTTCCGGATGGCTTTCACGTTCAGGATGAACGCAGCCCAGCATGGATACGCCGGTACGCATCACGTCCATCGGATGGGTATGTGCAGGCAGGCTTTCCAAAACTTTAATCACACGGATAGGCAGGCCGCGCATGGATTTGAGCTTGGCTTTATAAGCGGCCAGCTCGAATTTGTTGGGCAAATGACCGTGAATCAGCAGGTGGGCGACTTCTTCAAACTCGCATTTTTGTGCCAAGTCCAAAATGTCGTAACCGCGATAGCTCAAATCGTTGCCGGTACGGCCAACGGTACACAATGCGGTATTACCGGCCGCAACGCCAGAAAGCGCAACGGATTTTTTAGGTTTAAACGTTGGGGTTTGAGTAGTTGCAGTCATGGTATTTCTCCTTTGTATTTTTATGGGTTTTATTTTTCAGACGGCCGATGCGGATTTGTTGAAAGGCCGTCTGAAAGCGGTTACTTATTTTTGAAACAATTTATCCAGTTTTTGCTCGAAGGCATGATAGTTCAGATGCTCATACAATTCGGCACGAGTTTGCATAGTGTCAACCACTGCGGCCTGAGTGCCATCGCGCATAATCGCTTCATAAACATTCAGAGCGGCTTTACTTGCTGCACGGAACGATGACAGCGGATACAGAACCAGCGACACGCCGTTTTCAGCCAGCTCACTTTGGGTATAAAGTGGTGTAGAGCCGAACTCAGTAATGTTGGCCAATACAGGCACTTTTACGGCATCTGCAAATTGGCGGTACATTTTCAAATCGGTCATAGCTTCAGGGAAAATCATGTCCGCACCGGCTTCGACACAAGCCTGGGCGCGTTCGATAGCGGCATCCAAACCTTCTACCGCCAGCGCATCGGTACGTGCCATAATCACAAAGTTCTCATCAACGCGAGCATCTACGGCAGCTTTGATACGGTCGACCATTTCATCTTTAGAAACGATGGCTTTGTTCGGACGGTGGCCGCAGCGTTTTTGCGCTACCTGATCTTCGATGTGAACCGCTGCAACACCAGCGCGTTCAAAGTTACGAATGGTACGGGCAATATTGAATGCACCGCCCCAACCCACATCGATGTCCACCAGCAAAGGGGTATCCACGTTATCCGTAATGCGTCGCGCGTCGATCAGCACATCTTCCATTGTGGTAATGCCCAAATCAGGGATACCGCAAGAGCAGGCTGCCACGCCGCCGCCAGACAGATAGATTGCTTTGAAACCGCTTTGGGTGGCCAATCGTGCAAAGTAAGCATTGACACAACCGACTACGGCAAGAGGGTTTGATTCTTTCACGGCTTGACGGAAACGTGCTCCGGCAGAGTGTTGGCTCATCATATTTCTCCTTTATAGACTTTTTTCAGTATTAATCGGACGGCTCGGTTTTTCACAACTTAAAACGAACCGTTTAAAAAGAAACAATCGTTCTAAAAACTGTTTTCAGACGGCCTATAAAATTTCCATTATCAACCATCTGAAAATTTAAAATCAATAAATACAAATAGTTATCAAAACCAATAAATACAATAAGGCTGAAGCGGAGGTGTACGTTTTTTAATTTTTATTAATCAAAATATGAATTCGATTGGAGATACAGATATTTTAAAACCCGAAACGTTTGTAGGAATGCGGAAACTGGATTCGGGTTGAGAGCCTTCAGACCGTCGGGACTGCCAATAAGCTAGCGGCGACAGGAGTGGCAGAGATGGGAGAAAATCTATAACAAGAGAGAGTGGTTTGATACAGATTCATGATGATGTTCCTTTGTAGTGCGATGTAGTTTTTATTTATGGAAACAAATTTAAAAAATAAAACAGGTCTTGTCAAACACTTTTTTCAAAAAAATTATAAAAAATTCAGTTATTAATAAACGATTTTTTTGCAACAAATGCAAAAAACGGACAGGCTGTACCACATTAAACCCTTGTGTGGTCTAGCTTCTGTCCGTTTTGTACTTTTGACTAATAGTCAGAATGATTGTAAACAATCCATCTAAAAATAATTTATAATTAATTCATTTATAAGGAACTTTTAAATATACCTTCTGAAAAATTTTAAAATTTTAGCCTGTAAATTTTCAGACGGCCTTTGCATGATGACTACTCTGCACTAAATGCCGTCTGAAAAGTCTGTTTGCCAATGGTAATGTCGGCAGTGTAATCATGGCGGCCTTCGATGCAAAACGGCAAGCGGATTTGCACAGCCTGCCAACTTTGCGGCGATTGTTGCGTCAGGTTGTAACGATTAAAGCCCATGTCCATGTTTTCCATACTGAAACTGATACTGACCGCGTCCGTATTCTTCGGCACATTTTCCACTACAATATCAAAAGGCTCGTGTGTATTGATGGATGTCGCACGCACTTTTGAACCGTCAGGCAGGACGCAGCCTTGTGTTAGACTACATTCAACTACATTCGCTTTTGTCTGTTGTCGCTGCCACCAATCCAAGAGCAGCAGTTTGGCCGCCGCAAACACAATCAGTAAAACAGCGGCAATCAGTAGTTTTTGATTTTTACTCATTCCAGACGGCCTCAATGTCATTATCGGTCACAACGGCGTGCGCACCCATGCTCTGCCACTGTTCGCGATAAATGGAAACCATACTTTCCGGAGCTGCCGCAATCAGCGGCATAGCCACGCCTTGCGCCAAAATATCGACAACTTGCTTGGCTGCCGCTTCATTCTCCACTTTCCATACGACAGCATCCGCATTTTGCACCTGCCGCCATTGTTCGGCATTTTCAATGATTGGCCACGCGCTGGACGCTTCTTGCGGCTTGCCTTGTTGCCAATCGACAAACTCCAGTAATACCGCCGATGCAGTTTGATGAGCCAATCCATATGGCGCAACATGATATTCGCCCATACTGTTTTGACCGCTGAAGCCGCTTTTCAGACGGCCTTGAAACTGGCGCGGGACGGAAAGGGAGCGTAACAATGCGCTATTGGCAGGCAACATCGGCTCAACGGTAAAATCCCCTGCCTTTTGCCATGCCCATTTCTGCCCTTCCCTCGATTGGATTTCACCTGTCCATTGGTCGGCTTCCACCCATAAAAAATGCAGGCGTACATGTGCGTGTTCGTAGGAATGGACTTTGGTCAGCCACGGCGTAGCGGCGAGGATACGGATGCCGAGTTCTTCTTCAAACTCGCGTTGCAAGGCTTGAAAATCGCTTTCGCCTGCCTCAACCTTGCCGCCAGCAAATTCCCAATAACCGGCATACGGCTTACCCTCCGGGCGGGAACTGAGCAGGTAGCGGCCGTTTTTGTCGAGCAAAATTCCGGCAACCACTTGTACCAATGGACGTGTGTCTTCAGTCATCATGAGATTATTCTTATATGCGGCAGGCGGCGACACCTGCCGATTTATGCGTAAAAAAACGATGTCGGGCCCATACGCCCGACTTTTAACAAATATCTAATCCTTCAGGCCGTCTGAAAAGGATTTTATCTTTCAGAATACTTAAATCCGGCCTTATTTTTCCGCAATGACAAAAGCCATAACGGTATCCTCTTCATCGCTCATACTGAGATGGCAGCCGCTGATACCCTGCTCCTCCAGCCATTTGGTCAAAGCCGGTGCAAAAAACAATTCAGGTTTGCCCAGTGCGTCATGTCCAACACCGATATTGCGGAAAGACACCACGCCGCGTATGCCCGTACCGACGGCTTTGGCAAAAGCTTCTTTGGCGGCAAAGCGTTTGGCAAGATAGTTGACCGGCTTGCCTGCCTGTGGAAACTCCAACAGCTCTTCCGGGCTGAGAATGCGTTGCGCAAATGCCAGTCCGAATTTTTTGTTCAGGCGGATAATGCGTTTGAGGGAAACAATGTCTGTACCAATTCCGTAAATCATGGGTCTGCTCCTTGTTTAAATAGTCAGGCCGTCTGAAAGTGTGAATACCGGCCAAAGCCAATTGTCTTAGTCGGTATGACTGATGCCGTTAAGGCAGCATTCTGGCTCTGAACATGACTTCCTTCATTTGGCGGACAGCTTCTGGCAAGCCGAGGAAGAGTGCTTGGGAAATCAGCGAATGCCCGATGTTCAACTCGCGGATGGCAAGAATTTGAGCAATCGGCGTTACGTTGTGAATGGTCAGGCCGTGTCCGGCGTTGACGACCAAACCCAAATCGCTGGCGTAATGCGCGCCGTTTTGAATGCGCTCGAATTGTTTCATTTGCTTGGCGTGGCTGTGCGCATCGGCATATGCACCGGTATGCAACTCGATAACAGGCGCGCCGACATCATAAGCGGCTTGGATTTGCGCGTTGTCGGCATCGATAAACAAGGACACGCGGATGCCTGCATCGGTCAGGATTTTAGTGAACTCGGCCACTTTATCCTGTTGCGCCAATACGTCCAAACCGCCTTCGGTGGTTACTTCTTGACGTTTTTCAGGCACGAGGCACACATCTTCCGGCATGACGTTGAGCGCGTTTTCCAGCATTTCTTCCGTCAGCGCCATTTCCAAATTCAGGCGCGTGCGGATGGCGTTTTTAACAGCAAACACGTCCGCATCTTTAATATGGCGACGGTCTTCACGCAAGTGCATGGTAATCAAATCTGCGCCGTGGGTTTCCGCAATCAGCGCCGCTTCGACAGGGCTGGGATAAATCGTACCGCGCGCATTGCGGACGGTGGCAATATGGTCGATATTTACGCCTAACAACATAATAATGTCCTTTCTTTAAGGTTTCAGACGGCCTGAGTCATTACCTATCAAAGGCCGTCTGAAAAAGTTCAACTGCCTAAGCCAAACTGCTGCAACTGCTGCAAAACCTGCCGAGACTTGATGCCCTCGGGTAGAAGGTTGTCAATCAAAAGCCGCGTTACTTTCAAAGCCTGCCCCAGACTTTCCTGATGAACGAAACTGCCTTCCCTCAAATTGATTAAGGTCGCACCCAATACGGCAACGCCCTTATTAAGCGCATGGAAACGGTCAGCCTCGGCCAGGGGAACCACAGCTTCTTCAGGCGTGAGCCAATATGTTTCTTCTCCATTGATTTCATTACCGTTGCCGTCATGGAACAAATCGGGGGCAAAGCCCAATCGTGTCAGCAGCGTCCATTCAAAACGGCGCAAAGCGGCTATGTGGTTGGCCTCGCAACAAATGGTTTTCATGGTTTCCGCCAAAACATCGTAAAGCTCGGGCAACGGGTCTTCGCGGACGGTCAACTTCAGCATCAACTCGTTCACATACAATCCGCTGAACAAAGCCCTGCCCTGCGGCTGCGGCCAACCGCCTATCCATTCGGCGCGATGCAGAGTCTTCAACTCTTGCGAGCCATACCAAGACGCGCTCACCGGCACAAACGGCACCAATACGCCGCGCAATTCACTCTGTCGTTTACGCGCGCTTCTGGCCAACAAAGCCACCCGTCCATAACGGCGACTGAAAGCCTCCACCCACAAGCTGCTCTCGCGCCAAGGGGCGGAAGCAAGCAGAAAGACAGGTTCGTGGTTGATGCGGTTTGGTTGCGCCATAAGGGTTTGGAAAGATAAAGATTGTGTTGATTATAACGGAAAATCGATGCAAAAAGGCCGTCTGAAAGTCTACCTTCTATAAAGGCCGTCTGAAAACCTTTATAATCCGTTTTGAATGAACAACCGACTTTCCTGTGTTTATGCCGAAATTCCCTTTTAAATCCGCCCTTTCCCTACTCTCCGCAGCCCTATTATCCGCCTGCTCGCTGGTGAAATATCAGCCTCTTGCCGGTATTGATACGGTCGACCTGCAACGCGGCTACCGCTTTGAAACCAGCCAACTTCAGCGCAACAACGAAGACGATACGCTTATTGTATTGATGTTCTCCGGCGGCGGTACGCGCGCGGCAGCCTTAGGCTATGGCGTGTTGGAGCAGCTTCATAAGCAACAGATTACCATCGGCGGCAAAAAACAGTCTTTGATGTCGAATGTCGATGTGGTGGTCGGCGTATCTGGCGGCTCGGTTTTGGCGGCTTATTTTGCACTCAAGGGCGAAGAAACCATTCCCTTGTTTTATAAACGTTTCCTACACCAAAACTTCCAACGCCAAGTCGTCAAACAGGCATTCTCCATGTCCAATCTGCCCCGACTGGCCTCGCCTGAATACGGACGCGGCGATCTGTTGCAGGAGCAGTTTGAAAACTACCTTTTCGGCAAAACCACTTTCCGCGATTTGGAAAAAAATGCCAAGGGCCCGTTTGCCATCATTTCCGCCACCGATATGGGCATAGGCGAGCGTTTCAATTTCACGCAGGAATATTTCGACCCGATGTGTATCGACTTGGGCGACTTGCGACTTGCCCGCGCCGTCGCAGCTTCAAGCTCCGTGCCTATGGTATTTGCACCGATTACCCTAAACAACAACGGCGGACGCTGCAGCTACACGCCGCCGATCAAAATCGAAGATGCAGACGACAGCGAAACAGGCAGACAACAAAGCCGCACCATAAAAGAATTTTACGAGCGCTTCCAAAAATACGCAGACGGGAAAAACCGACCCTACATCCACCTGATAGACGGCGGCCTGACCGACAATCTGGGTATGCGCAGCCTTTTGGATATGACGGAAATGTACCCGGAAAAAATCCTGACAAACAAAATCCTGCAAAACAACATCCGCCATATCGTCGTCATCAACGTCAATGCGCAAAACCAAGTCAGCAGCAATTTGGACAAAACCGCGGCCGTTCCCGGTTTCCGCGACGTCGTCTCCTCCATCGTCAATATCCCCATTGACCAAAACTCGCAAGAATCCCTACGCCGTTTCCGTGCCTTTGTCGATCAGTGGAATAAAGACAAACAGACCGACGGCATCAGCTTCTCCTTCGTCAGCCTCAACCTCAAAGACCTCCCTCCTTCCGAGTTGAGGGAAAAAGTATTGAATATCCCGACCAGTTTCTATCTGCCACCGGAAGATGTGGACAACCTGCGCACCGCCGCCGAACTGATGAAGCAGTCGCTGGACTATCGCAATCTGCTGGCAGAGTTTGCGGCGCACCCAAATCCAGACATCATCTTCGCAGCCCCACCTCCTGATGCGCAAGAATTCAAGCCATTGAACGAAAAAGAAAAGCAGTAGCAATCTGTTCCATAAAGTATTGCTCTGTTAAAATAGACAAATAGATTTCAACCCCTTCAGACGGCCTCAGAGATAAAGGCCGTCTGAAAAAAATATCAAAAACAGAATACAACCATGACCGAAAAAACCACGCCTATCGTTACCGATATTGACCGCCCTATTCTCGTTCCGCCCGGCGGCCATAAAAAAGTCCTGCTGCATTCCTGCTGCGCCCCATGTTCCGGCGAAGTGATGGAAGCCATGCTTGCCAGCGGCATCGACTACACCATTTATTTTTACAACCCCAATATCCATCCGCACAAAGAATATATGTTGCGCAAAGAAGAAAACATGCGCTTTGCGGACAAATTCGGTATCCCCTTTGTCGATAAAGACGACGACTACGAAAACGACCGTAAAGAATGGTTCGCCAAAGCCAAAGGCATGGAATTTGAACCCGAACGCGGTATCCGCTGCACCATGTGTTTCGATATGCGTTTTGAAAAAGCGGCCCAATACGCCCATGAAAACGGCTTCCATGTTTTCACCAGCTCACTGGGCATTTCACGCTGGAAAGACATGAAACAGATCAACGGCTGCGGCCATCGTGCTGCCGAGCCGTACGATGACTTGGTTTATTGGGATTTCAACTGGCGCAAAGGTGGCGGCAGCGCACGCATGATTGAAATCAGCAAGCGCGAGCATTTCTACCAACAAGAATATTGCGGTTGCGCCTACTCCCTGCGCGACTCCAATGCCCACCGCAAATCGCAAGGCCGCATCCCCATCAAGCTGGGCGTATTGTATTACGGTGATGAATCCACCCAATACGAGCCTCAAGCCGAAAACAAAATCATTGTTGAGAAATAAATATCAAAGGCCGTCTGAAACATTCAGACGACCTTTGTTCAAATCAGACGATTAACGGCTGCGGAATTTACCGTGATCAAAATCATCAAATGCCTGATAAGCAGCTTGGCATTGAATTTTTTGCTCGGCATAAGGTAAACCGCGGAACGCTTTTGCCGCTTTTCGGTTTTCCCTCAACTCGGCCTTGTTGCCTTTGTAGCGATACCAAGCGGCACGGCGCTCAAGGTATCTCTTACAAGCAGGATGCAATTTGTTTTTCTTCGCCTGCTGGTGTTTGCTCACATGATGGCCATGCGGTTTAGCCGCTGCTTCGGCAGAATAAGTACCCAAGCTCAATACGGCAACCGCCGCCAGTGCGGAACCTAGATTTTTCAACATTAACATGATTCGCCTCCTAAATAGTTTTTCCATTATATGTTTCGCCAGGGCACCGGCAAAACGCCCATTTTTTACATGACAAAAAATGTGGTTAATTACTACATCATACTACTTGCTTTGCAAAATTTAACACACCTTCCATTTAGACGAAACCTGAATATAAATTTCTTTATTTCATAAGCCTCTAGCCAATGTCTGGCCAAATGTGATGTAAACGCAAAATAATGCCAAATCGCCACAAAGCCACATAAAATCTAGTTTAAGCCTCCCATCCCCTAATCCACACCCCGAAAAAAGCGCATTGTCAAGTCTAGTTAAACAAAGAAAAATACATTATATTGTGCCGTTCAAAGCAATCACATACCGTATCTTGTGTTTTTTAATGGGAAGACTGAACAATGAATGCAGCAACGAATATTAAAGTAACCAAACGCGACGGACGCTTGGAAGATATCAATTTAGACAAAATCCACCGTGTTGTTACTTGGGCGGCAGAAGGCTTACAAAACGTCTCCGTATCGCAAGTCGAGCTCAAATCTCATATTCAGTTTTACAACGGTATCCGTACCGACGATATTCATGAAACCATCATCAAGGCCGCGGCCGACCTGATCTCACAAGATACGCCTGATTATCAATATCTGGCTGCCCGCCTCGCCATTTTCCATCTGCGCAAAATCGCTTATGGCGAATTCGAGCCGCCTCACCTCTACGATCACGTTAAAAAACTGACCGAAGCAGGCAAATACGACCGCCACATCATCGCAGATTACAGCCGCGAAGAATTCGACGAGCTGAATGCCTATATCGACCACAGCCGCGATATGACCTTCTCTTATGCTGCCGTAAAACAGCTGGAAGGCAAATATCTGGTTCAAAACCGCGTTACCCGCCAAATTTATGAAACGCCTCAGTTCTTATACATTTTGGTGGCCATGTGTCTCTTCAGCAAATATCCGAAAGAGACCCGTTTGGATTACGTCAAACGCTTTTACGATGCCGTTTCCACATTTAAAGTATCGCTGCCGACCCCGATTATGAGCGGCGTGCGCACGCCTACGCGCCAATTCTCAAGCTGCGTATTGATTGAATGCGACGATAGCCTTGACTCCATCAACGCCACCACCAGCGCGATTGTGAAATACGTTTCCCAACGAGCAGGCATCGGCATCAATGCCGGCCGTATCCGCGGCTTGGGCAGTGAAATCCGCGGCGGAGAAGCGCAACACACCGGCTGTATCCCATTCTTCAAAATGTTCCAAGCGGCCGTTAAATCCTGCTCGCAAGGCGGCGTACGCGGCGGTGCTGCAACCTTGTTCTACCCATTGTGGCACATCGAAGCCGAAAGCCTGTTGGTATTGAAAAACAACCGCGGCGTAGAAGACAACCGTATCCGCCAACTGGACTACGGCGTACAAATCAACCGCCTGCTGTACACCCGTTTGATTAAAGGCGGCAACATTACCCTGTTCTCGCCGAATGAAGTTCCGGGTTTGTATGATGCCTTCTTCGCCGACCAAGACGAATTCGAGCGCCTCTACACTCAATACGAACAAGATCCAAACATCCGCAAACGTACTTTGCCGGCAACAGAATTGTTCTCTACCCTGATGCAGGAGCGCGCCGGCACCGGTCGTATCTACATCCAAAACGTTGACCACTGCAACACACACAGTCCGTTTGATCCTCGCGTTGCACCTGTTCATCAGTCCAACTTGTGTATGGAAATCGCCCTGCCGACCAAACCGCTGGACAACATCAACGACGCAGAAGGCGAAATTGCCTTGTGTACCTTGTCCGCCTTCAACTTGGGCGCATTGAACAACTTGGACGAACTGGAAGAGCTTGCCGATTTGACCGTACGCGCACTTGATGCCCTGCTGGATTATCAAGACTATCCGGTTGCTGCAGCACGCACCGCGACCATGAACCGCCGCACACTCGGCATCGGCGTCATCAACTACGCTTACTATCTGGCGAAAAACAGCGTACGTTACAGCGACGACTCTGCCCTCGGCCTGACCCACCGCACCTTTGAAGCCATGCAGTATTACCTGCTCAAAGCATCGGTAAACCTTGCCAAAGAATACGGCGCATGCCCGCTGTTCAACCAAACCGTTTATTCGCAAGGCAAACTGCCTATCGACACCTACAAAAAAGACTTGGACGCCGTGTGCAACGAGCCTTTGCACTACGACTGGGAAAGCTTGCGCGCCGACATCGTCAAATACGGTCTGCGCAACTCCACCCTGACCGCACTCATGCCGTCTGAAACCAGCTCGCAAATTGCCAACGCCACCAACGGCATCGAGCCTCCACGCGGCCTGGTCAGCGTTAAAGCATCAAAAGACGGTATTTTGAAACAAGTCGTACCGGAATTTGAAACCCTGAAAGATGCCTACGAAACCCTGTGGCAGCTTCCAGGCAACGAAGGCTACCTGAAACTCGTCGGCGTAATGCAAAAATTCGTCGATCAATCGATTTCCGCCAATACCGCCTACGACCCGAACAAATTTGAAGGCAGCAAAGTTTCCATGAAACAAATGCTGAAAGACCTGCTGACCGCCTACAAATACGGCGTCAAAACCCTGTACTACCACAACACCCGAGACGGTGCGGACGATACGCAGGCCGATATTCAGGATGACGGTTGCGCTGGGGGGGCTTGTAAGATTTGATAAGGGGGATTTTCAGACAACTTTTAGCGTTTAAAAGGTCGTCTGAAAAATATTAAGAAAGTAATACTGAAGGGAAAAATAATGTTTTATCATGTATTGGTAGAAACTAATGAAAAAGATAAAAAAGGCAGAAATAGACAATATCATGAACTTGATATACAAGATAAAGCTAAGGTATTAGAAAAGTTTGTAATACCGTATCTAAAAGAACAGCCGTTGAGAATAGATGGTTATATCATAAAAGATATTTGCCGATTTGTTGTAACACAATCTGACTTAGAGACTACATCAATTAAAAAAATCCTACAGGATAAATGGGATGATAGGCAACGAAACTCTAATGTAGTAGCTATATGGATATATTCAAAAGAAGAAGTATCAAGAGACGAGAGATATACAAAAAATATAACTGATGAACTTTTAGAGGAAGGCCAGAACTTATTAGCAACTACTGTTCCAAAACATAAAAAAGAGATACCTACTTATTCTAATGAAGTTTTTATCGTTCATGGTCGGGATACTCTTCTCCGCACTCAAGTAGAGAATGTACTGAGAGCATTAGGACTAGAACCAATTATTTTGCAAGAACAAGCCAATATCGGAAAAACAATTATTGAAAAAATTGAAGAATGTACAGATGTAGGTTTTGGTATTGTTCTTTATACGCCATGCGATGAAGGTCGTCTGAAATCAGAAGATAGAGAGCTTAAACCCCGCGCAAGACAAAATGTAGTGCTTGAACATGGTTATTTGATGGCGAAGTTAGGGAGAGAAAGAGTTTGCTGCTTAGTTAGTAAAAATGTTGAATTTCCATCAGATATTCAAGGTATAGGTTATATACCAGCAAATGATTTTGACCAATGGAAATACAAAATTGCGAAAGAGTTAAAAGCAGCAGGATTCGATATTGATATGAATAGACTTTAAGATATAGTCCCAAATCTGTACTAATTTTTTCAGACGACCTTCACTTAAATCCAAAAGGTTGTTTGTAATCAAAATTGCTAAATTTAAATAATCCGAGAAAAACTATGTCCTGCGAACACCTAACCATGTCATACAGCACCTTTTCCAAAACCAAAAACGACGCGCTGAAAGAGCCGATGTTTTTTGGTCAGCCGGTAAATGTCGCCCGTTATGACCAGCAGAAATACGAAGTATTTGAAAAACTGATCGAAAAACAATTGTCTTTCTTCTGGCGTCCGGAAGAAATCGACGTATCGCGCGACCGTATCGACTACGCCAATCTGCCCGAACACGAAAAACATATTTTCATCAGCAATCTGAAATACCAAACCCTGCTCGATTCGATCCAAGGCCGCAGTCCGAACGTTGCGTTCTTGCCTTTGGTGTCTATTCCCGAGCTGGAAACTTGGATTGAAACGTGGAGCTTCAGCGAAACCATCCACTCGCGCAGCTATACCCACATCATCCGCAATATCGTGAATGATCCTTCAGTCGTGTTCGATGATATTGTGCAAAACAAATACATCATCGCCCGTGCTGAAGACATTGCCTGCTATTACGATGATTTGATTGAATACACTCAGTATTACAATCTGTTGGGCGAAGGTTCGCACAATATCGGCGGCAAGCTTGTTACCGTATCTTTGCGTGAGTTAAAGAAAAAGCTCTATCTCTGCCTGATGTGCGTCAACGTATTGGAAGCCATCCGCTTCTACGTTTCATTCGCCTGCTCGTTCGCCTTTGCCGAGCGCGAATTGATGGAAGGCAACGCCAAAATCATCAAGCTGATTGCCCGCGATGAAGCACTGCATTTAACCAGCACCCAGCATATGCTGAACCTGATGCGTGCCGGTGCCGATGATCCTGAAATGGCTGAAATTGCAAATGAATTACAGGACGAGTGTTTCAATCTCTTCAAAAAAGCAGCCGAGCAGGAAAAAGAATGGGCGGCATATCTGTTTAAAGACGGTTCCATGATTGGCCTGAATAAAGAAATTTTGGCTCAATACGTTGAATATATTACCAATCTGCGCATGCAGGCGGTTGGCCTTCCTGCTGGATTTGAAGGTGCGACTCAAAATCCGATTCCTTGGATTAACGCATGGCTGTCTTCTGACAATGTACAGGTTGCGCCGCAGGAAGTAGAAATTTCCTCTTACCTGATTGGTCAGATTGATTCGGAAGTCAATGCCGACGATTTGGGCGATTTCGAGCTGTAATCGAACATTCGGTTTTATGATCAAGGCCGTCTGAACGGTGTGGCAGAAATCTTTGATTTCGTCTTTACACCGTTTCAGACGGCCTTTCCAATCCAAACAAATCATATGGCACTCATCAGCACACACGACAAAACCTTCCAACTCCAACAAGGCGAAACCTTATTGGAGGGCTTGGAGCGCACCGGTCACGAGGTTGAATACCAATGTCGCAGCGGTTATTGCGGTTCATGCCGGGTCAAAATCTTGGATGGAAAAGTCTCTTATGATAATTTTCCGCTCGCTTTTGTCGCGCCCGGAGAAATTTTGCCGTGTTGCTGTCGGGTTACTGAAGACATCAAGCTCGATTGTCGGGAGCGCATCAAAGAGCCGGACTTATTTGATGTCGATTTATTTGAAGATAAATAAAAAATGCCGTCTGAACATTGTGGCCGAAATCTTTGATTTCATTTCCACCGTTCAGACGGCATTTTGTATGGTCAAGCTTACTTACGTTCGCCAACCGGCAAAACCGTCTTGCCGAAAGATTCGTTGATGACTTCTGCCGCTGCCAAGTAGAACGCACCAAGTGCAGTTACCAAGCCTAAGCAACCGCCGATATGGACGATGCTATGATTTTCCATGCCATCGCCAATACCCAATGCAAAGAAAGTCAGTGTCAAGCAAAAGAAAATACCGCTCAATACTTTAGGCTTGGTCAAGGTGGCCACAAACATCATTAGCGAAAACATACCCCATGCGCAGAGATACCAACCGATAAATGCCGGGGCTGTTTCACCTTTAAAAAAGATGGTAAACAAAGCCCATGTCCACCAGAAGGCGCCATAGCTGATAAAAGCGGTAAAGCCAAACGTATTACCTTTCTTGAACTCAAACATGCCGGCAATAACTTGGGCGATACCACCAAAGGCGAGAGCCATGCCCAAAACTAAGCCGACACCCTCTTGAGCAGTAAAAAAGCCGCCGTTAATCAGGCTGAGCAACCAAGTTGTCAATGCAAAGCCACACAGGCCTACTGGACCTGGATTCGCCAGGTTTTCTTTAGTAGTAGTCATTTTATTTCTCCTCTGGTTATTAAAATAGGAAACCCATTGTTACCTATTTTATTTAAAATTAAAAGAAATAAATTTAAAAAAATCAGGCCATCTGAAAAATATTTTTCAGACGGCCTTGAATATTAATAATTAAACTATCCCAAAATTGCCAAGATTTTCCTTAATTCGTTGGCATCAATTTGGCCGGGGGCCGACGTTTTTTGTGCCGCACCAAAGGTAACGGCCGAGCCGAAAGTCGAGCCGGCCAAGCGGCTGACGGCTCCGATTTTACCCATAGACATAGTAATAATCGGGCGGTCAATAATTTGTGAAACATCATATGTAGCCTGTAATAAGGTCAATACATCTTGCGGCGATTGCGGCATAACAGCAATTTTGCAGATATCCGCGCCCCACTCGGCCATTGTTTTCAGACGGCCTGTAATGTCTGCCAAAGACGGAGTGGCTTGAAAATCGTGATTACAAAGCAAGGCGGCAGTTTGATACTCATGCGCCAAAGCAATGGTTTGTTTTACGCCGCTTTCCCCGGCAAAAAGCTCGATATCGATAATATCGGCTTGTTTGGAACGGATGATTTTTTCCAATAATTCAAAATAATAGTCATCCGAACAAGGCGTATTACCGCCCTCTTGCGCCCTTCTAAACGTAAACAGCAAAGGCTTGTCAGGAAAAGCCTGTCGAGCTATGCCTAATTGCTCGGCAATAAAATAGGCATCAAGCGCAGCTTGGAAAAAATCCGCACGAAATTCAATAATGTCAAAAGCCGTCTCTTTCAATACGCGCAAAGCCTGCTCCAATTCCTGCGTATTGGCGGCTACCAGCGGCACGGCAATTTTAGGCAGGCCTTTGCCAATCTCGATATTTTTGATGATAACAGGTTTCATATTGTTCCTTTTGCTGTTCAAGCCAATCAGTGCAGATGCTCGTAAATGGTTTCCGCCAATGCTTTGCTGATGCCTTCCACTTTTTCCAAGTCCTCGCGGCTGGCGGCAATCACGCCGCGCAGACCGCCGAATCGAGTGAGCAATGCTTGGCGGCGTTTGCTGCCGATACCGGGGATTTCGCTGAGTGAGGAAGTAACGCGTGCTTTGTCGCGTTTTTTGCGGTGGCCTGTAATCGCAAAGCGGTGCGACTCATCGCGTACGGTTTGCAATAAATGCAAAGCCGGGCTGTTGGGCGGCAGGCGGAAGACTTCGCCGGTAAAAGGCAGTATGAGTTCTTCCATACCGGCTTTGCGCTCAGGGCCTTTGGCGATACCGACTAAAGGAATATGCAGCCCGAGTTCTTCCCATACCGATACGGCTACGCCGATTTGCCCTTTGCCGCCGTCAATCAACACGACATCCGGCCATTTGACACTTTCGCCGTTGGCTTCGGCTTCCTGCATTTTGCCGTAACGACGCGTCAACACTTCGCGCATAGCGGCGTAGTCGTCGCCGGGCTTGGCGGTTGTGATGTTGTAGCGGCGGTATTGCGAAGGCTGGATGTTTTGCTCATCGTACACAACGCAGGACGCAATAGTGGCCTCGCCTTGCGTGTGGCTGATATCGAAACATTCAAGGCGGTTGAGGCCGTCTGAATCCATGCCGAGGATTTTGGCCAGTTCATCAATACGGTGTTGCTGGCTGCTTTGTTGCAGGCGGCGTTGTGCAATCGCCATTTGTGCGTTTTGTTCCGCCATTTTCAACCAGACTCTGCGTTCGCCTATGGTTTTGGTGACAAACTGCATCTGTTTGCCGTGTTCGCCCTCCAAAGCCTCTTTCAGCGCATCGGGAACGGGAAAGTTGCTGATAATGATGTCGGGTTTGCTTTTGCCCAAATAATGTTGGGCGACGAAGGCTTCGGCGTAATCTTGTCCGTTTGGCTCGGGATCGTTTTTGGTGTCTGGGAAAAAGCTTTTGTCGCCGACGTGCCGTCCGCCGCGGATGCTGACCCAGTGTACGCAGACCAGGCCGTCTGAAACCACCAGCGCGAGCAAATCGATATCGTTGGGATTGTTCGGATTTTTACTGTCGATAAACTGATTACTCTGCATGATGCCGAGCGCTTGGATTTGATCGCGGTAACGCGCGGCTTCCTCAAATTGTAGATTCGCGGCGGCAGTTTGCATTTTGTGTTGCAAGGTGCGAGTCAATTCATCAGTTTTGCCATTGAGGAAAGTCGCGGCTTCACGCACGCTGTCGCGATAATCTTCTTCGCTGATATGGCCGACACAAGGCGCGGTACAGCGTTTGATTTGGTAAAGTAGACAAGGACGGTCGCGATGCTCGAATACGCTGTCTTCACAGGTACGCAGCATAAAGACTTTTTGCAACACCTGAATGCTGTCGCGCACGGCGTTGCTGTTGGGATACGGACCGAAATATTGATTAGGCTTTTTCAGCGTGCCGCGGTAATACGCCATTTGCGGATATTGATGACCGCTGAGCATCAAATAAGGATAGCTTTTGTCATCGCGGAAAAGAATATTGTATTTCGGCGACAGGGCTTTGATGAAGTTATTTTCGAGAATCAGCGCTTCGGCTTCGGAACGCGTGATGGTGGTTTCGATATGGTGAACCTGTTTTACCATCAATGCGATGCGCGGCGAATGGTCGTTTTTTTGGAAATAGCTAGAAACGCGCCGCTTGAGATTGACCGCTTTGCCGACATACAAAACATTATTGTCTTCGTCAAAAAAACGGTACACGCCCGGCAGATTGGGCAGATTTTTCAGGAAAAGAGGTAAATCGAACGGTTCGGTTGCGCTCACGGGATTTTCTTTTGGAATAAGCAGGCCGTCTGAAAACTTTTCAGACGGCCTTTTTCATTGACGTTTAAGATTCTTGAGACGGAGTATCTTCAGCTTCTACCACTTGGTTTTCAGCTGCATCGCTTTCCAAAGCGGCTTCATCTTCAGCCTCTTCGGCCACGCGTTCCAAGCTGACCAAGGTTTCGCCTTCATCCAGATTAATCAGGCGGACACCTGCGGCAGCACGGCCGGTCTCGCGGATTTGCTCAACTTTGGTACGAATCAGGACGCCGCCGCTGGTAATCAGCATCAGGTCGTCGGTTTCGCTGACCAAAGTGGCGGCAACCAAATCGCCGTTGCGCTCGCCGGTATTAATGGCGATATTGCCTTGGCCGCCTTTGTTTTTACGGCTGTAATCGGCAATCGGGGTACGTTTGCCATAGCCGTTGGCCGTAGCGGTCAATACTTGCAAATCGCTTTGCTCGGCTTCAGGGGCGAAGGTAATCAGGCTGACAATCTTGCCATCGGCCGGCAGGCGCATACCGCGCAGGCCGCCGCTGCCACGACCGGACGGACGGACACCGTGTTTGCCGCTTGGCAATGCGTTTTCGGCATTTTCATCATCCAGGCCGTCTGAATCTTCGTTTTCGGTTTCAATATCGGCATCTTCTGCTTCATCGTTACCGGATTTTTCCCAATATTCGTTAAAGCGGATGGCTTTGCCCAAGTTGGAGAACAACATAATGTCGTCCGCACCGCCGGTTTGCGCTGCGCCGACCAAGTAATCGCCTTCTTTAAGCGCGATGGCTTTGATGCCTTGGCTGCGGACGTTTTTAAACGCAGACAGCTGGACTTTCTTCACCATACCTTGTGCAGTGGCGAAGAAGACGTATTGGTCTTCGGGAAACTCGCGAACAGCCAAAATCGCGCTGACTTTTTCGCCCTCTTCCAATTGGATAACGTTATTAATCGGACGTCCGCGGCTGTTGCGGCCGCCTTCCGGCAGTTTGTACACTTTAATCCAATGGCACTTGCCCAAATTGGTGAAGCACATCAAATAATCATGCGTGTTGGCAACAAACAGGGTTTCGATAAAGTCTTCATCTTTGGTTGCCGCTGCTTGTTTGCCGCGGCCGCCGCGACGTTGCGCCTGATAATCGGTTGTCGGCTGGGTTTTGATGTAGCCGCCATGAGTCAGGGTAACGACCATTTCGCGTTGCGGAATCAGGTCTTCATCTGCAATATCGCCACCAAACGGATTGATTTCGCTGCGACGCTCATCGCCGAAGTTGGCTTTGATGTCTGCCAATTCTTCGCGGATGATTTGGGTAACGCGTTCAGGTTTGGAAAGAATATCCACGAAATCAATGATTTTGCTCATTAGGTTTTTATATTCGCCGACAATTTCTTCCTGATCGAGACCGGTCAGGTTGCGCAGGCTCATGCGCAGGATGGCATCGGCTTGCAATTCGCTCAGATAATAGCCTTGACTGTGCAGGCCCAAATTTTCAGGCAAGCCTTCAGGGCGCATCATGTGCAGGTCTAAATCGGTACGGCTGAGCATGTCTTCAACCAAGCTGCTGCGCCATGGGCGGGACAGCAGTTTTTCTTTGGCTTCCGGCGCATTGGCAGATTCTTTGATCAGACGGATGATTTCGTCGATATTGGACAAAGCAACTGCTTTACCTTCGGCAATATGGCCTTCATGACGCGCTTTTTTCAGGCGGAATAAGGTACGGCGGGTAACGACTTCGCGACGATGGCGCAGGAATTCGGACAGGATTTGTTTCAGGTTCAGCAAGCGCGGCTGGCCATCAACCAAGGCCACCATATTAATACCGAAACTGTCTTGCAGCTGGGTCAGTTTGTAGAGTTGGTTCAAAACGACTTCGGCATTTTCATTGCGTTTCAATTCGATCACGACACGCATACCGGATTTATCGGACTCGTCGCGCAGGTCGGATACGCCTTCCAGCGTTTTTTCGCGTACCAACTCGCCGATTTTCTCAACCAGCTTGGCTTTGTTTACTTGATATGGGATTTCATCGATAACGATGGCTTCGCGTTCACCGTTTTTACCGATAGGCTCGATATGGGTTTTACCGCGCATCACTACACGGCCGCGGCCGGTTTTATAGCCTTCGCGCACGCCGCTCAAGCCGTAAATAGTTGCGCCTGTTGGGAAATCGGGCGCTTGGATGATATTGATCAGCTCGTCGATTTCAGTTTCAGGCTCGTCCAACAAACGTAGGCAGGCATTGATGGTATCGCCCAAATTGTGCGGCGGGATATTGGTTGCCATACCGACGGCAATACCGGACGAACCATTGACTAACAGCGCAGGGAAACGGGTCGGCAATACCAGCGGCTCATGTTCGCTACCGTCATAGTTGGGGCCGAAATTAACGGTTTCTTCCTCGATATCCGCCAGCATTTCATGGGAAATTTTTTCCATGCGGATTTCGGTATAACGCATGGCTGCTGCAGCCAAGCCGTCGACAGAACCGAAGTTGCCCTGACCGTCGATCAGCACATAACGCATGGAGAAGTCTTGTGCCATGCGGACGATGGTGTCGTAAACGGCTGTATCACCGTGAGGGTGATATTTACCGATAACGTCGCCGACGATACGCGCCGATTTTTTATAGGCGGAATTCCAGTTGTTTTTCAACTCGTGCATCGCGTACAACACGCGGCGGTGTACCGGCTTGAGACCGTCGCGGACATCCGGCAGGGCTCGGCCCACAATCACGCTCATGGCGTAATCGAGGTAGCTCTTGCGCATTTCGTCTTCAAGGCTGACAGGCAGGGTTTCGAGTGCAAATTTATGGTCGTTGCGGATGGTTGCGTCGGTCATGATTATCTGTAATTTCGTATGGCAAAAATCTTGTTGATTCTACCACAAAACAAGCGGTTTATGGCTTTTGCGTGAAGGCCGTCTGAAACAGGGTTTCAGACGGCCTTCATTATTTAATAAATTTAATTTAGTTACAGCCAGAATCTTTGTCCGCAGCCTGCAGACTCAACTCTTTACGCTTTTTAGCCCTTTCATAACGGCAGCGTTGGCGCGGTGTATTGATTTCCAAAGGTGGGACAGGAACCGGCTTACCGTCTTCAACAGCAACCATGGTGAAGTAGCAGCTGTTGGTATGACGCACTTCGCCAGTGTGGATGTTTTGCGCCTCCACACGGATACCGACTTCCATAGAGGTACGGCCGGTGTAGTTGATACTGGCGTAAAAGGTTACCAGTTCGCCGACATGAATGGGCTCTTTAAACAATACTTTATCAACAGACAGAGTAACGCAATAGGTACCGCTGTAACGGCAGGCGCAGGAATATGCCACTTGATCAAGCAGGCGCAGAAGATCGCCACCGTGAACATTGCCGCTGAAGTTTGCCGTATAAGGCATCATCAGCTCGGACATGATCAGTTCATGGGAAGGTAGTTGGCGTTCCGGTTTCATAGTTTCTTCTCCTTTTGATATTTATTTTTAAATTGTCTGAAAACTTCAGACTGCACGTGTGCCAAATCATTCTACCGTTTTTAAACGTTGGATTTCAATCCCTTGCCTACCCGTTTACAGCCATTTTCTACGCGAAAAGAAAATCAGCAGTCCGATGATGATGCACAGCATCACACCCAAAACCATGAAATAGCCGTAATGCCAATGCAGCTCGGGCATATTGTCGAAGTTCATGCCGTAAATGCCGGTGATGACGGTCAGCGGCATAAAGATGATGGTAATAACCGTCAACACGCGCATTTGCTGGTTCATGCGGTTAGATTGGAAGGAAAGATAAATGTCCATCATGCTCAACACCATATCACGCGAGGCATCAAGCGATTCGATAAGCTGCATATTGTGGTCGTATACGTCGCGCAGATAGACGGTCGATTCGCCTTTGAAAATAGCAAAATCGCCGCGCACGGCCAGTTGGTAGAACACATCGCGCAATGGCAAAAGCGTGCGCCGCAGACGGACGGCATCGCGCTTGAGGCGGTGAATCTTACTGAGAATATCGCTGTTTTCATTTTTAAACAGGGACTTGTCTATTACTTCGACACGGTTATTGTACGACTCCAAAACGATGAAATAGTCATCTACAATACGGTCAAGCAGGCAATAAGCAAGAAACGCCGTATTTTTGTTCAAAATATTGTGCGGATTTTCGTGCATCTGACGGCGGAGATGGCTGAACAAGCCCAACGGTTTTTGTTGGAAAGACAACACAAAATCTTTGCCGATAATCACATACACCTGATCGGAATGGAGCTTGCCCGTAGAGGTATAGTGGTATACCTGTGCGGCAGTAAATACATAGTTGCCGTAGTCTTCGATTTTAGGACGCTGCTTGCGGCTGAGAATATCTTCAATAACCAGCTCATGGATACCATAAGGCTCAAGCGCGTGTTTGAGCAAGGCAACATCATTGATGCCGACAAAATGCAGCCAGTTGATTTGACCTTCTTGCGGGCGGGCAATATCGGGCAAGTTTTTTCCGGCAAGATAATCATGCTGAGCAAAGGTATCGGCGGAATACAAGGTTTGATGGATAGCAGAACGCGGCGCATTGTCGGTATTGCTGCGCTTCATGGTTTGGTCTTGCAGATTGTCGGTTATTTCAACTGGATTGGCTGGTTTGCTCATAAAAATAAATCATGTTTTTTTAGTTAGAATGAATTGTACAGACAGAAAAGGCCGTCTGAAAACTAATTTTCAGACGGCCTGACAATATCGATCAACGCTTTATTAGGCTTGGGGCGCGGTTTTCTCCAACTCCAATGCAGCGGCAAGCAAGGACAGGCGCGCCATTACGCCGTAAACGTAGAGGCGGTTGTGTTCGTTGTCCACATCACAGTCTTTTTCAGAGCGTGGCATGCCGAGCGAGTCCCATTGTTCAAATACGCGCTTGCAGGCTTCGGGCGCTTCTTGGGAATTGTCGCCACTGCCGGTGGGAATGCTGTTGGACAGTGGCACAAATACCATACCGCCGGCGTTGAGGTTTTCGTCCGCGCCACGGCCTTCGTGTACACGGAAGAAACCGCCGATGACGAAACGGTCCATCATATACACAACGGGTTCGCACACGGCGCCGTTCATGGTTTCGTAGGTATAAATACCTTCTTGGACAATGACTTCGCTGACTTCCAAGCCTTCTTTGACTTTCGCCATTTTATTGCGGTTTTTACGGTTCAAGCCGCGCACTTCATCCGCAGATTTAACGCTCATTACACCCATGCCGTAAGTACCTGCGTCGGCTTTCACAATAACGAAAGGTTGGTCGGTAATACCCAATTCATCGTATTTGGCTTGAATTTTCGCCAATACGCGTTCTACTGCTTCCGCCAACGCATCCTCGCCTTCACGCTCTTGGAAATCCAAACCGCTGATTTTTTCAAAATAAGGATTAATTTGCCATTCGTCGATGTCAATCAACTTGGCAAAGTCGGCAGCAACTTGGTTGTACGCACCGAAGTGTTCGGTTTTACGGCGAGTCGTCCAGCCGCCGTGTAATGGAGGCAAAACGGTTTGGTTGATACCTTTAAGGATTTCAGGAACACCCGCAGACAAGTCATTGTTCAACAAAACAACGCAAGGCGAGAAACCGTCGGCAAGATGTACACGCTCACGGGTACGCAATAAAGGTTCAAGCAAAATTTTGTCGCCTAATGCGGTTTCAAACTCGGTTGGTTCAGTCACTTCCGGATTCAGGCTGCCCAAGCGCACTTCGTATCCTGCCGAACGCAAAATCTCGCTGAGGGCGTAAACGTTTTGCAGATAGAATGTGTTGCGCGTGTGGTTTTCAGGAATAATCAATACGGATTTGGCCGTCTCACAGGCACGCTGTACCGCATCTTGCACGGCAACCGCAGCCAGCGGGATAAAGTTAGGATTCAAATTATTGAAGCCGCCCGGAAACAGGTTCATATCGATAGATGAAATTTTGTAACCGGCATTACGGATGTCAACCGAACCATAAAACGGAGGACGGTGTTCGTTCCAATGCGAACGGAACCATGCTTCGATTTTGGCATGATTAGCAAGGACTTTTTTCTCAAATTCCCGTAATTGAGTCAGATGCTCAGGAGCCATTACCGGTAATTTCATTCTCTATACCTCTTGGTAAGTGTGGATGTTGAGTGAGAATGATAGAACTTTTTAGTGCATTTCGACAAGCATTCTTTCAGATAAGATACATCTTTTTGTCAACAATTCTACAATTTGTCTAATTTTTGACAAGTGTTTTTGAAACTTTGCAACAAATTTTAAAAATTGGACAAATTTCTATTGCGCAGCCCCTATAAAAAGCCTAAAATCCGCCCATAAACGCAAACCATCATTCATATCTACCAATAGCAAAGAATACTCATCATGAGCGCACAAACCCTTTACGATAAACTTTGGAACAGCCACGTCGTCCGCGAAGAAGAAGACGGCACTGTCCTGCTTTACATCGACCGCCACCTGGTTCACGAAGTAACCAGCCCGCAAGCATTTGAAGGCTTGAAAATGGCCGGCCGCAAACTCTGGCGTATCGACAGCGTAGTCTCCACAGCCGACCACAACACCCCAACCGGCGACTGGGACAAAGGCATCCAAGACCCGATTTCCAAACTGCAAGTCGATACTTTGGACAAAAACATTAAAGAGTTTGGCGCACTCGCCTACTTTCCGTTTATGGATAAAGGCCAAGGCATTGTACACGTTATGGGTCCGGAACAAGGCGCTACCCTGCCCGGCATGACCGTTGTCTGCGGCGACTCGCACACTTCTACCCACGGCGCATTCGGCGCATTGGCGCACGGTATCGGCACTTCCGAAGTCGAACACACCATGGCAACCCAGTGTATTACCGCGAAAAAATCCAAATCCATGCTGATTTCCGTTGAGGGCCGTCTGAAACCCGGTGTTACCGCAAAAGACGTAGCGCTTTATATCATCGGCCAAATCGGTACGGCAGGCGGTACAGGCTATGCCATCGAGTTTGGCGGCGAAGCCATCCGCAGCCTTTCTATGGAAGGCCGCATGACCTTGTGCAATATGGCGATCGAAGCCGGTGCGCGCTCAGGCATGGTTGCCGTCGACCAAACCACCATCGACTATGTAAAAGGCAAACCTTTCGCACCTAAAGGCGAAGCATGGGATAAAGCCGTCGAATACTGGCGCACGCTGGTGTCTGACGAAGGCGCAGTATTCGATAAAGAATACCACTTCAAAGCCGAAGACATCGAGCCTCAAGTAACTTGGGGCACATCGCCTGAAATGGTTTTGGACATCAGCGGCAAAGTGCCTAATCCTGCCGAAGAAGCCGATCCGGTCAAACGCAGCGGCATGGAACGCGCCCTCGAATACATGGGCTTGGAAGCCGGTACGCCATTAAACGAAATCCCTGTCGATATCGTCTTTATCGGTTCTTGCACCAACAGCCGTATCGAAGACTTGCGCGAAGCCGCCGCCATCGCCAAAGGCCGTAAAAAAGCGGACAATGTACAACGCGTATTGATTGTTCCAGGCTCCGGTTTGGTGAAAGAACAGGCCGAAAAAGAAGGCTTGCACGAAGTATTTATCGAAGCCGGTTTCGAATGGCGCGAGCCGGGTTGCTCTATGTGCCTCGCCATGAATGCCGACCGCCTGACCCCGGGACAACGTTGCGCCTCCACTTCCAACCGTAACTTTGAAGGCCGTCAAGGCAACGGCGGACGTACCCACCTCGTCAGCCCTGCCATGGCAGCTGCAGCCGCGGTTACCGGCCACTTTACCGACATCCGCACTATGGCTTAAAGTATTTTCAGACGGCCTTTATTGATCAGGCCGTCTGAAACAATACCTTGCTCAAGTAAGTTTTCCTATTGCGCAAAACGTCCGAAAACCTTCTTAATCATTGATAACTTGAAAGGAATCTAGTATGAAAAAACTGTTTGCATTAGCTGCCGCAGCCCTCATCCTGTCAGCTTGTTCCAGCACTTGGTCCGGCGCAAAAGACGATACCAACCGCAATTGGGACAAAACCAAAGAAACTGCAGAACGTGTAGCCGACAAAACCAAAGAAACCGCTGAACGCGTAGCCGATAAAACTGAAGAAGCCGTTAAAAAAGGCGGCAATGCAGTAGGCCGCGGCATGAGCCATGTTGGAGAAAAAATCGAAGCCGCTACCGAATAATTCGGTAAATCAGGCCGTCTGAAGCTCCTGACTCCGCTTTAGACGGCCTGATACCTTATTACTTGTTCAGACATTTTTACAATTCCAAGCAAAGGAAGAAACAATGAGTAATCCGTCAAGCTGGTTTGGTATTCACGCTCATGATTTAGATCGCGCCAAAGCCTTTTACGAATCCGTATTCGGCAAGCCCCTACAAGACGTTGGCGGCAACGGATTCCGTTTCATCATTTTTCCAGCCGATTACACGCAACACGGTACGGCAGGCATGATTTGGCACGACAGCAATGCCCAGCCCGGCCACGGCGGTACAACCATTTTCTTTAATTGCCCGGATTGCGCCGAAACAGCAGAAAAAGCCGTTGCAGCAGGCGGCAAACTGTTACAAGAGAAATTCCGCATTGCCAACGGCTTTGCAGCATTTATCGAAGACACAGAAGGCAACCGAATCGGTTTGCACAGCACACGCTAACCCGAATAGCCATAAAATTTCCCATTATTACTATAAGAATCTGACATGAAAGCCTTTACCAAAATTACCGCCATCGTTGCCCCGCTCGACCGCAGCAACGTCGATACCGATGCCATCATTCCCAAACAATTTTTGAAATCCATCAAACGCAGCGGCTTCGGCCCCAATGCCTTTGATGAATGGCGCTACCTCGACCACGGCGAACCTGGCATGGACAACAGCAAACGCCCGTTGAATCCGGATTTCTCCCTGAACCAGCCACGCTATCAAGGCGCACAAATCCTGTTGACACGTAAAAACTTCGGTTGCGGCTCTTCACGCGAACACGCCCCTTGGGCATTGGACGACTACGGCTTCCGCGCCGTCATTGCCCCTAGCTTTGCCGACATCTTCTTCAACAACTGCTACAAAAACGGCCTTTTGCCTATCGTTTTGACAGAAGAACAGGTGGACCAGCTTTTCAAAGAAGTTGAAGCCAACGAAGGCTATCAGCTCTCCATCGACCTTGCCGAGCAAACCCTGACCACCCCTAGCGGCGAAACATTCACATTCGACATTACCGAACACCGCAAACACTGCCTCTTAAACGGCTTGGACGAAATCGGCCTGACCCTGCAACACTCTGACGAAATTCACGCCTTTGAAGAAAAACGCCGCCAAAGCCAGCCTTGGCTGTTTAACGGTTGATATACAAAAGGCCGTCTGAAAAATTTAAGTGTTTCAGACGGCCTTTACTGAATGTTTTGGGATAGACCATGAGATCATTCGACGAATTAATCCAAACCCAAGACCCTGCGTGGCCATTGATTCAAGAGTGGCTTACAGAAGCGGTAAACAGCGTTGAAGTTCTGCCACGTACGCTTGAAAAGGCAAAGGAAGAACTTGTCAAAACCCAAGTAACGATACGTTCGTTTATGGGTGCTGTCGTTTATGAAACCGGCGGTATTCTTATCGATGACGGCTGGTTACGGATACTTGGTTCTGGCAGCGCGAAGCTACCTCGTGGTTTGGGAAGTTGGAATCTAAGCCGTACACAATCCGAGCCAGCAGGCCCTGCTCCCTATTATCTGTTTGCCGATGATGTTGCTGGAGGCTATTTTGCGATTAATGGCGGAGGATTGAATGGCAAAGTAGGTAATGTTTTCTACCTACCACCGGATACACTGGAATGGGAAGATTGCGGTAAAGGTTATGGCGACTTCTTAAATTGGGCATTGAACGGCGATTTACAGTTGTTTTACGAAAACCTGCGTTGGAAAAATTGGCACGAAGAAATCCGTGATTTGAATGGCGACAGCGTTTACACGTTCTTTCCGTTTTTATGGACTGAAGAAGGCAGCGATATAAACCAAGTCAGCCGCAAGCGTATTCCTATCGCTGAACATTATGCTTCCACTTTGGATCTGCAAAACATAACTCTATAAAAAGCCTTTTCAGACAGCCTTATTGTCAGAATCCAAATAAGGCATCCTGAAAACCGTATTGGCTTCTCTACATCCTGAAGTTTAATTTCTACCTAACCACACCATGATTACCGACACCATAAGCAATGCCACCCGCTACGCTGCCTTGCATCCCGACTTTGCTGAGGCCTTCCATCTGTTGCAAACCCTAGATTTTACCAAGCTGCCGGACGGCCAAGTGCCGTGCGAGAACCCCAATATCCGTATTTTTATCGGCAGCGAGCCGATAAGGACTAAAGGCGAAGCTCAGCCTGAAGCGCACTTAAAACACATTGATATTCAAACGCCGATTGATGGCAGCGAAACATATGGCTGGATAGACAGAGGCCGTCTGAAAAACGGTTTAGGCTACAACGAAAAGCGCGATATCGAGTTTTTCGACTGCGAGCCGGAAACTTGGCTGACCTTGGAGCCCGGCGAATTTGCGCTATTCTTCCCGAATGATGCGCATGCCCCTTTGGTCGGCGACAGGGCAAACATACGCAAAGTTGTTTTTAAAATCCGTGTTGAAACCGAACGTCTATAATTTTTCAGACGGCCTTATCCCCTTATTCAGGACACAATATGTCTTTTTTCAGCAGGTTGTTCCGCTCCAAACCTAAATTAATGACTTGGCAGGAATTTGTCGAATACTTTGCCCGCCGCATCCAAGAAGAATTGGATCTTGAGGCAAAAATCGACTGGGGCGAAAATATTGCGTCTTCGCCGATTATTGTCCATTTTTCCGAAGACGATGAAGCATCATTCAGCACATATTTGAGCAACCATTACACAAGTTATCTGCAAAATCCCGAGGCCTTGGAGGCGATTGTTGCAGCCAATTTAGCGGTTATCTATAAGATTCAAGACACTGATGCCAGTGTTTCAGCACAACAAATTCTTCCGACAATTAAAAATACGATTTATCTGGAAAACGCCAGACTGATTACAAATACGGACGAAGCCGAACCTGCCGATTACCTGGTATACAAACCGATTGCCGGCGATATCATGTTGCTTTATATGGTGGATACGGAAGAATCCATGCATACGCTCAATCGTGAGCATATGAAAGAGGCCGGTATTGAAGATGAGGACGCCTTGTATCGTACCGCCATGGATAATTTGCGCCAACGGATGAATGGACATGTCCAAATTCATCATGCCGAAGGTTGGTCATTGACCCAAATCCATTTGGACAACGACTATGATACTTCCCTGATTTTGCTTTTGGACGAAGTACTTAAAGACGATCTTATGCTGCCGGCCAATCCTGTTTTTGCAGTCCCGGCACGCAACGCTCTGCTCGTTTGCAGCCCGTCCGATGAAGAGGCTTTGCAGGCAATGGCAAATATCGCCCTGCAGGCATTTGAAGACTCTGCCTACGCGATTTCTACCCAGCTTTACCAGTACCATAATGGTACAATCAGCGTTTTCAGAGCAAATTGATTTAAGGCCGTCTGAAAAACAGACGACCTGCCCTTTACCTAAAACCTTCCCATAAGGAAACCCGAAATGACCAAACATATCGCTATCTTGCGCGGCGACGGCATCGGCCCTGAAATCGTTGCAGAAACCGTCCGTGTACTCGACAAACTTATCGAACAAGGTTTGGATGTCAGCTACGAATACGCACCTTTGGGCGGCGAAGCCTATGACGAATACGGCCATCCTTATCCAGAATTCACGCAAAACCTTTGCCGTAAAGCTGATGCGGTTCTGCTTGGTGCAGTCGGTTCTCCTCAATACGACAATCTCGACCGTCCGCTGCGCCCTGAACGCGGCTTGTTGGCCATCCGTAAAGACTTGAATCTGTTTGCCAACCTGCGCCCTGCCATTTTGTATAAAGAGCTGGCCAATGCTTCCACTCTAAAACCGGAAATCGTAGCCGGCCTCGACATCCTTATCGTACGCGAACTGACCGGCGATATTTACTTCGGCGAACCGCGCGGCATCCGTGTGTTAGAAAACGGCGAACGCGAAGGCTACAACACCATGAAATACAGTGAAAGCGAAATCCGCCGTATTGCCCACGTTGCCTTCCAATCCGCCCAAAAACGCAGCAAAAAAGTCTGCTCCGTAGGCAAAGCCAACGTTTTGGAAACCACCGAACTGTGGCGCGAAATCTTTGAAGAAATCGGCAAAGAATATCCTGACGTCGAGCTTTCCCATATGTACGTGGACAATGCCGCCATGCAGTTGGTACGCGCGCCCAAACAATTTGACGTGATTGCCACCGGCAACATCTTCGGCGATATTCTCTCTGACGAAGCCTCCATGCTGACCGGTTCCATCGGTATGCTGCCTTCTGCTTCTTTGGACGAAAACGGCAAAGGCCTGTACGAACCGTCTCACGGCTCCGCTCCCGACATTGCCGGTCAAAACAAAGCCAATCCGCTGGCAACCGTATTGTCTCTTGCCATGCTGCTGCGTTATAGCCTGAATGACGAAGCACGCGCGCAACAAGTTGAAAACGCCGTACAAAAAGTACTGCAACAAGGCTTGCGTACCGGCGACATTTATGAAGAAGGTACCAAACTGGTTTCCTGCTCCGAAATGGGCGATGCCGTATTGGCCGCTTTGTAAGAGGCCGTCTGAAAAAAAAGCGTGGGACCAATCCCACGCTTTTTTTATATGCGAAAACTTTTAACCATCAAAAAAGGGCGTGTCTTCACACGCCCTTATGTCTTTTCAGACGGCCTTAAGATTGAAGCAATCAACCTCTTTTGTGTTTGCCGCCAAAACTGTCGTTAGACTTGCGCTTGCCTTTAAAGCCTTCGCCGCCTTTTTTGAAACCGTCAGCTTTTTTGAAACCGTCTTTTTTAAAGCCATCTTTCTTGAAACCGTCTTTTTTATGGCCTTCGCCGCGAGCTTTACCGCCGAAACCTTCTTTAGCCGGTTTCTTATCGCCGCGCCAGCCGCCGGATTTACGATCGCCCCAGCCGCCTTTGCCTTTCGGTTTGCCGCCGGCAGATTTGCGTTTGCGTGTCGGTTCCATGCCTTCGATGGTCAGCTCAGGCAATTTGCGGCCGATGTATTTTTCAATTTTGTGTACTTTGACGTATTCGTTCACTTCGGCAAAAGTAATCGCAATACCGGTACGGCCTGCGCGGCCGGTACGGCCGATGCGGTGAACGTAGTCTTCTGCCTGTTTCGGCAAGTCGTAGTTGATAACGTGGGTAATGGTTGGTACGTCGATACCGCGTGCGGCAACGTCGGTGGCAACCAAAATTTTGCAGCGGCCTTTGCGCAAGTCCATCAGCGTGCGGTTACGCCAGCCTTGAGGCATATCGCCGTGCAGGCAGTTGGCGGCAAAACCTTTTTCGTACAATTCATCCGCGATGACTTCGGTCATGGCTTTGGTGGACGTGAAAATCACGCATTGGTCGATGTTGGCATCGCGCAAGATGTGGTCGAGCAGGCGGTTTTTATGGCGCATATCGTCGCAGTACAACAGCTGCTCTTCAATTTTGCCTTGATCATCCACACGTTCAACTTCGATGGTTTCAGGGTCTTTGGTCAGTTTGCGCGCCAGTTTGCCCACTGCGCCGTCCCAAGTGGCGGAGAACAACAAAGTCTGACGGTCGCTCGGCGTTGCTTCCACGATGGTTTCGATGTCGTCGATAAAACCCATGTCCAACATACGGTCGGCTTCGTCCAGAATCAGCACTTCCAAACGTTCAAAATCAACTTTGCCGCTCTGCATCAAGTCCATCAGACGACCCGGAGTGGCGACAATCAGGTCAACCGGTTTGCTCAAAGCACGGGTTTGGTAGCCGAAAGATGCGCCACCGACAATGCTGACAGTACGGAACCAACGCATATTTTTAGCATACGCCAGCGCGTTTTTTTCCACCTGAGCCGCCAGTTCGCGGGTCGGGGTCAATACCAAAGCGCGCGGGCCTTTGCCTGGTTTTTCGCTGCGCTTGGTCAGTTTTTGCAAAGTGGGCAGCAGGAAGGCTGCAGTTTTGCCTGAACCGGTTTGTGCCGAAGCCATAATGTCACGGCCGTCCAAAGCAAACGGAATCGCTTGCGCCTGAATCGGGGTCGGGCTTTCATAACCCTCGCTGCGTACGGCAGACAAAATGTTTTTATCAAGGTTCAAATCGGCAAATTTAATAGACATATCTATCCTAAGAGACAACAACGCGCACGCCTGAACAATTTCAGACGACCTGAAGCAAAGGAAAGTAACGATACGGGGAATGTGAAGTTACAGGGTTGTCGCAAGCATCTTGCTTGTGGTTAACATCGACGACAACCTGCACAGAAAAGGCTTTGCAAATATGCAAGCAATAAAAGAAACACGCCCGAAACGGCGGTTTAGGTTGGATGACGATGGCTTCGTATCAAAAGGCGAACGGCGGATAATATAGATTTTATGGATAACAGTCAAGCAAAAAGGCATCAAGTGCGTTAAAATCCAACCCCTTCCCAATACTTATTCAGGCCGTCTGAAACCATGACCGACATTACCCCCTTTGCCAACCGCTTAGGTAAAAACATCAAACATCTTATGAAATGGGCCAAACGCAACAATATCGAAGCCTGGCGCATTTACGACCGCGATATTCCCCAATTTCCCTTTGCCGTCGATGTTTACGGCGACCAAATCCATCTTCAGGAATACGATACCGGCTGGCTGATGCAGCCCGAAGAATACGAAGCATGGCTTGCCGATGTATTGGAAGCCATCGGTTTTGTGACCGGTTTTGCGCCCGAACAAATCCACCTCAAACGCCGAGAACGTCAAAAAGGTTTACAACAATACGAGAAAACCGGCAAAACCGGCGACGATTTCGTCATCACTGAAAACGGCCGCAAGTTTTGGGTCAACCTCGACAAATACCTCGATACCGGCCTTTTCCTCGACCACCGCAACACGCGCAAAAAAGTCGGCGAAACCGCAGCGGGCAAACGCTTCCTCAACCTGTTTTCCTACACAGGCAGCTTTACCGTCTATGCCGCAACCGGCGGCGCGGTATCCAGCGAAACCGTCGATTTATCCAACACTTATCTCGAGTGGGCAAAACGCAATTTTGAACTCAACGGCATTGACACCGAACAACATAAAATCGTCCGCTCCGATGTGTTCCAATATCTGCAAAACGCCGCAGACGATGGCAAAAAGTTCGACCTGATTGTCATGGACCCGCCCAGCTTTTCCAACAGCAAAAAGATGCTCGACATCCTCGACATCCAGCGCGACCATAAAAAGCTGATTGACGGCGCAATGGGCCTGCTCGCTTCAGACGGCATTCTGTATTTCTCCAACAATCTGCGCAGCTTTGTGCTAGACGACTCGGTATCGGAACAATACGCCGTCAAAGATATTTCCAAACAGTCCGTTCCCGACGATTTCCGCAACAAAAAAATCCATCAATGCTGGGAAATCAAGCATAAATAAGCATCAGGCCGTCTGAAAGTCAGTTTTCAGACGGCCTGATTGCCATATTGAATCTCGCAACCAATAGGCGCATAATTGAAGAGATTGTTGACAATATCAAAAGGAAAAGAACATGCAAAACTACCTGACGCCCAATTTCTCATTCGCCCCCATGATTCCGGAACGCGCGCTCGGCAGCTGGGTTTGGGATACCGAAGGACGAGAATACATTGACCTGTCAGGCGGTATTGCTGTGAACGCGTTGGGGCATTGTCATCCCGATTTGGTCGCAACCTTGGCCGAACAATCGCAAAAACTCTGGCACATTTCTAATATCTACACTACCCAACCGGCGCAAGAATTGGCCAAAAAATTGGTCGAAAACACCTTTGCCGACAAAGTATTTTTCTGCAATTCCGGCGCGGAAGCCAATGAAGCCGCGTTGAAACTGGCGCGCAAATACGGCCGCGATCATTTTGGCGAACACAAAACCGAAATCATCTCCTGCCTCAACAGCTTCCACGGCCGTACCCTGTTTACCGTATCCGTCGGCGGCCAATCCAAATACAGCAAAGACTACACGCCGCTGCCGGCCGGCATTACCCATGTACCCTTCAATGATGTTGCCTCATTGGAAGCGGCCGTCGGCGACAAAACCTGCGCCGTGATTATCGAGCCGATTCAAGGCGAAAGCGGCATCCTGCCTGCCACCCAAGAATACCTGCAAGCCGCACGCCGTTTGTGTGACAAACACGGCGCCTTGCTCATTTTGGACGAAGTGCAAACCGGCATGGGTCATACGGGCAAACTGTTTGCCTACGAGCATTACGGCGTAACACCCGATATCCTCAGCTCCGCCAAAGCCTTGGGTTGCGGTTTCCCAATTGGCGCGATTCTGACCACCGATAAAATCGCCCCAACCTTCGGCCCCGGAACACATGGCTCGACCTTCGGCGGCAACCCAATGGCGTGCGCAGTCGGCAGCCGTGCGTTTGACATCATCAATGCGCCCGAAACATTGGCACACGTTCAGCAACAAGGCCAAAAACTTCAGACGGCCTTGCGTGAATTGGGCGTAAAAACCGGCGTATTTAAAGAAGTCCGCGGCATGGGCCTGCTGCTCGGCTGCGTATTGGCAGACGAATACGCAGGCAAGGCATCTGAAATCACCGCCGCCGCTTTAAAACACGGCCTGATGGTACTGGTTGCCGGAGCAAATGTGGTGCGCTTTGCCCCCAGCCTGCTGCTGAACGATGAAGATATGGTCGAAGGTTTGAAACGTTTTGAAGCGGCGTTAAAAGGGTGGACAGCCTAACCTAGCAAGATAATGAGCTAAGGTTATTGCACTTCAAATCCCAATCCGCTGACCTTTGACCTTTCTTATTCATAAAAGTGTTCAAACCCTTGGATTCCTGCCTGAGACCAGTATGAAAACAGGCATATAAAAGATTCAAAATAAAACTTATTATTAACTTCGAAAATATCAGCCATAATACAAAACTTATTAATTTTTCACACATTTTTGCTTTGTTTGTTATAATGTGAAATATATGTAATGTCGCATATTTTCAAAGTTAGGATTGATAAATGAAAATGAAATGGCTTGCCCTCGTAACCGCTGCTGCATTGAGTTTGACTGCTTGTGGTGATAAAAACAAACAGGCTTCCGATGAGCCTGTAAAAGCTGCTGCAGGTAATACGGCAGAAGCCCCTAAAGATGCTGAAAAACCTGCTGAAGAAGCAAAACCTGAGGTAAAACCTGTGGTTTCTTCAGGCAATTTCTTGGCGGATGCAACCGCTCTGCAAGCTGCTGAAGATGCGCTGAAAGCACTGCCGCAATTCGGTGGCAAACCACTCAATATTTTCCAAAACATCCATTTCTACGGTGGCAAACGTCCGCGCATTACCGTGGAAATTCAAGACCCTAACAAACCCGAAAATATCGACCACTACGAATTTGAAGACGGTAAATGGAGCGAGCCTCAACCTGTCCGCATTTCCGGCAACGGAAATATGAAAGACAACGTTTTCCCGTTGGATGAAATCAAATTTGCCGATATCGCGAAAATCGCTCAAGCCTACGGCGAAAAAGCCAAAGAAGTGGAAGCCAAAGAAACAGACTTGACTCATGTGTATTACTCCTTGTTCGTATCGACCGGTAAGAAAGAGTGGATCACCGGTTTCCTCAAAACCGATCGTGCGGAATACGAATTTGAATTTAACAATGACGGTACTCTGAAAAGCTTCAAAAAACGTTGATAGCTTGGTCAGTTGGGACTGACTTTATTTGATTGAGACAGCCATGTTTGTCTTGATAGAGGTCGTCTGAAAAACATTCAGGTTTTAACTTTGTTGAAACCTTGCTTTCAGACGACCTTTTTACGTCTTTACTTTATTCTATAAAACAACATATTCCTACATTCCCTGTCATTTGATGTTTGTTAAAAATCGTACCGCTTCTTCGTGTTACGCTTATCAAACATTTTGATTTTACGAAGAAAAGGAGCAGGAGATGGTATCGTTGAAAACCCAAATCGCCGGTTTTTCTTTTGACAACTGCCTGATGAACGCGGCAGGTGTGTCATGTATGACTGTTGAGGAATTGGAAGCGGTCAGACAGTCTTCGGCAGGCACTTTCATTACCAAGACTGCAACGCTTACCCCTCGTCAAGGCAACCCCGAGCCGCGTTATCGGGACGTGCCTCTCGGCAGCATCAATTCGATGGGCTTGCCGAATCAAGGTATTGATTACTATCTGGATTACCTGCTTACCCTTCAAGAGTCTCAGCAGGAACGGACATTTTTCCTATCACTGGTCGGCCTGTCGCCCGGCGAAACACATATCCTGTTGGAAAAGGTGCAAAACAGCGGGTTTAACGGCATTACCGAACTCAACTTATCCTGCCCAAACGTCGCCGGCAAACCGCAAATCGCCTACGACTTTGAAACAACCGAGATGATTTTGGATAATGCCTTTACCTACTTCGACAAGCCATTGGGCATCAAACTGCCGCCGTATTTCGATATTGCCCATTTCGATCAAGCGGCAAAAGTGTTCAACCGCTATCCCCTAAAATTCGTCAACTGTGTCAACTCCATCGGCAATGGCATGTATATCGAAGACGAATCTGTCGTGATCCGCCCGAAAAACGGCTTCGGTGGCATAGGCGGCCAATACATCAAACCGACTGCGCTCGCCAATGTCAACGCGTTCTATCAAAGACTGGATCCGTCTATCCAAGTCATTGGAACAGGCGGTGTTTACAGCGGCCGTGATGCGTTTGAACACATCTTGTGCGGCGCCAGCATGGTGCAGATCGGCACGGCGCTACACCAGCAAGGCGTAGACATTTTTGAACGTGTTTCCCTTGAATTAAAAGCCATCATGGCGCAAAAAGGCTACGAAAAACTGGAAGACTTCAAAGGCAAATTGAAATATTTTGCATAGGGTTTACTCTAAAAAACGCCCAAGGCCGTCTGAAAATTTCAGACGGCCTTGTTGTATAATTGCTCCCCACATTACCCGTCTTCCCCTTCAATGAAACTCAACCCTCAACAGCAAGCCGCAGTCAAATATCTAGGCGGCCCCCTGCTCGTCCTTGCCGGTGCAGGCAGCGGCAAAACCGGCGTGATTACGCAAAAAATCAAGCATTTGATTGTCAATGTAGGCTATCTGCCGCATACCGTTGCCGCGATTACCTTTACCAATAAAGCCGCCACGGAAATGCAGGAACGCGTCTCCAAAATGCTGCCCAAGTCGCAAACGCGCGGGCTGACGATTTGCACCTTCCACTCTTTGGGCATGAAGATTCTGCGCGAAGAAGCCAATCAAATCGGTTACAAAAAAAACTTTTCCATTCTCGACTCTACCGACAGCGCCAAAATCATCGGAGAACTCTTGGGCGGTACGGGCAAAGAAGCTATATTCAAAGCGCAGCATCAAATTTCCCTTTGGAAAAACGATCTAAAAACGCCTGAAGATGTCGTTCAGACGGCCTCCAATGTGTGGGAACAGCAAACGGCGCGCGTCTATGCGAGTTATCAGGAAACCCTGCAAAGCTATCAGGCGGTTGACTTCGACGACTTAATCCGCCTGCCTGCCGTACTGTTGCAACAAAACAGCGAAGTGCGCAACAAATGGCAGCGGCGGCTGCGTTATCTGTTGGTTGACGAATGTCAGGACACCAATACCTGCCAATTCACCCTGATGAAGCTTCTGACTGGCGCGGAAGGCATGTTTACCGCCGTCGGCGACGACGACCAGTCCATCTACGCATGGCGCGGCGCAAACATGGAAAACCTGCGAAAAATGCAGGAAGACTATCCGCAGATGAAAGTCATCAAGCTGGAGCAAAACTACCGCTCAACCGCGCGGATTCTAAAAATCGCCAACAAAGTCATCGAAAACAACCCTAAACTCTTTACCAAAAAACTTTGGTCTCAGTTCGGCGAAGGCGAAATCGTCAAGGTCGTTGCCTGTCAGAGCGAGCAGCATGAAGCCGACTGGGTTGTCAGCCAAATCGTCAAGCAGAAGCTGGTCGGCGGCGATAAAACCCAATACGCCGATTTCGCCGTGTTATACCGCGGCAACCATCAGGCGCGGATTTTTGAAGAAGCCTTGCGCAGCGCGCGCGTTCCTTACCAACTCTCCGGCGGGCAGAGTTTTTTCGACAAAGCCGAAATCAAAGACGTTTTGTCCTATTTGCGCCTGCTTGCCAACCCCAACGACGATCCCGCCTTCCTGCGCGCCGTAACCACGCCCAAACGCGGTATCGGCGATGTAACGCTGGGCAAGCTCAACACCTACGCGCATGAACACGAATGCAGCCTGTATGAAGCCGCTCAAACCGAAGAAGCGCTTGCCCTATTGAACCATACCAACTGCCAACACCTGCAAGCCTTCATGGATATGATTGAAAGCTATCGAGCCAAAGCCGAAACCAGCGAAGCAGGCGAGCTTATTCATAACCTGCTGAAAGAAATCGACTACGAAAACCACCTGTTGGCCAACGAAGAAGGCAAAGCAGGCGAAATCAAATGGCGCAACGTTACCGACCTGACCGGCTGGCTGGAACGCAAAGGCGAGCAAGACGGTAAAAACATCATCGAGCTTGCCCAAACCATCGCACTGATGACACTTTTGGAGGGCAAAAGCGAAGAAGAAGTCGATGCCGTCAAACTCTCCACCCTGCACGCCTCCAAAGGTTTGGAATACCCCTACGTTTTCCTTGTCGGTTGCGAAGAAGGTATCTTGCCGCACAACGACAGCATCGAAGAAGACAATGTCGAAGAAGAACGCCGCCTGATGTATGTCGGCATTACCCGCGCCAAACGCCAACTTACGCTGACACACTGCCTCAAACGCAAAAAACAAGGCACATGGCAATTCCCCGAGCCGAGCCGCTTCATAGACGAAATGCCGCAGGAAGACATCAAAATCCTAGGCCGCAAAGGCGGTGAGCCGATTGTGAGCAAGGAAGAAGGAAAAAGCAATCTGGCAGGATTGCTGGATATGCTGGGAAACAAAAGAAAAGGATAAGGCAAGGCCGTCTGAAAGCAATCTGTCAGACGGCCTTATTGTCAGCAAAATGTCAAAGACAACAATTAAATAATTTTTACTTTATACCTTTATGCCCATCTATTCCCATTCCTCCCGATTCTTCAAAAATAAACAAAAATAATCGAATAATCAGGTACAAAATAAAAAAATCAAGCGACACGATTGCTCCATTTCCCTTCAATTTATAAGCAAAAATTGTCAACACTTGAAGTATAAATTCACAAGCAAAATCGCATTTTTCAGGTATAATAATGGATTCCCCAACTGCATTTTGTGAGCTGAATCCATGTCTGTTGTTCTGCCCTTGCGCGGTGTAACCGCCCTTTCCGATTTCCGTGTTGAAAAACTCTTTCAAAAAGCAGCCGCACTCGGCCTGCCCGAAGTCAAATTAAGCAGCGAATTTTGGTATTTTGTCGGTAGCGAAAAAGCACTTGATGCCGCGACAGTCGAAAAACTGCAAGCCTTACTGGCAGCGCAAAGCGTTGAACAAACGCCCAAAGCGCGCGAGGGCTTGCATTTATTTTTGGTAACGCCCCGTTTGGGTACGATTTCGCCGTGGGCTTCCAAGGCGACCAATATCGCCGAAAACTGCGGTTTGGAAGGCATTGAGCGTATTGAACGCGGCATGGCCGTATGGTTGGAAGGTGCGCTTACCGACGGGCAAAAACAACAATGGGCAGCCCTATTGCACGACCGCATGACCGAAAGCGTGTTGACCGACATCGATGCAGCGGCGCAACTGTTCCACCACATCCAATCGGAAACCTTCTCCAGCGTAGATGTATTGGGCGGCGGTAAAGAGGCATTGGTCAAAGCCAATACCGAAATGGGCTTGGCGCTTTCAGCCGACGAAATCGATTATCTGGTTGAAAACTACCAGGCTTTAAACCGCAATCCGACCGATGTTGAATTGATGATGTTCGCTCAGGCGAACAGCGAGCACTGCCGCCACAAAATCTTCAACGCTGACTTCATCCTCAACGGCGAAAAACAACCGAAATCCCTCTTCGGCATGATTCGCGATACACACAATGCGCATCCCGAAGGCACAGTCGTTGCCTATAAAGACAATTCGTCCGTGATTGAAGGCGCAAAAGTCGAGCGTTTCTATCCGAATGCGGCGGAAAACCAAGGCTACCGTTTCCACGAAGAAGACACCCATATCATCATGAAAGTGGAAACGCACAACCATCCGACCGCCATCGCGCCGTTTGCGGGCGCGGCAACAGGTGCGGGCGGTGAAATCCGCGATGAAGGCGCAACAGGCAAAGGCTCACGTCCGAAAGCGGGCTTAACCGGCTTTACCGTTTCCAACCTGAATATCCCTGGCTTGGAGCAGCCTTGGGAACAAGCCTACGGCAAACCCGGTCATATTGCTTCTCCACTAGACATCATGATTGAAGGCCCGATCGGCGGCGCAGCATTCAACAACGAATTCGGCCGTCCGAACCTCTTGGGCTACTTCCGTACCTTTGAAGAAAAATTTGACGGTCAAGTCCGCGGCTATCACAAACCGATTATGATCGCCGGCGGCTTGGGCAGCATTCAGGCACAACAAACACACAAAGACGAAATCCCCGAAGGCGCATTGCTGATCCAACTGGGCGGCCCGGGTATGCTCATCGGCTTGGGCGGCGGTGCAGCCTCTTCCATGAACACCGGCACAAACGACGCATCTTTGGACTTCAACTCCGTACAACGCGGCAACCCCGAAATCGAACGCCGCGCGCAAGAAGTCATCGACCGTTGCTGGCAGCTTGGCGACCAAAACCCGATTATCTCCATCCACGATGTCGGCGCAGGCGGCCTGTCCAACGCCTTCCCCGAACTCGTCAACGATGCCGGACGCGGTGCGGTATTCAAACTGCGCGAAGTGCCGCTGGAAGAACACGGCCTCAACCCGCTGCAAATCTGGTGCAACGAATCGCAAGAGCGTTATGTGTTGTCCATTTTGGAAAAAGATTTGGACACCTTCCGCGCCATCTGCGAACGCGAACGCTGCCCGTTTGCCGTAGTCGGCACGGCGACCGACGACGGTCATTTGAAAGTGCGCGACGATTTGTTCTCCAACAATCCTGTCGATTTGCCGTTGAACGTCTTGCTCGGCAAACCGCCCAAAACCACGCGCACCGACAAAACAGTTACACCGTCCGAAAAACCGTTTAACGCGGGCGATATCGACATTACCGAAGCCGCCTATCGCGTTCTGCGCCTGCCTACCGTAGCGGCTAAAAACTTCCTGATTACCATTGGCGACCGCAGCGTTGGCGGCATGACCCACCGCGACCAAATGGTCGGCAAATACCAAACCCCCGTAGCCGACTGCGCCGTTACCATGATGGGCTTCAATACCTATCGCGGCGAAGCGATGTCTATGGGCGAAAAACCGACCGTCGCCCTGTTTGACGCGCCTGCTTCGGGCAGAATGTGCGTCGGCGAAGCCATCACCAACATCGCTGCGGTCAATATCGGCGACATCGGCAACATCAAACTCTCCGCCAACTGGATGGCAGCGTGCGGCAACGAGGGCGAAGACGAAAAACTCTACCGCACCGTCGAAGCCGTTTCCAAAGCCTGTCAGGCATTGGATTTAAGCATCCCCGTGGGCAAAGACAGCTTGTCGATGAAAACCGTGTGGCAGGATGGCGAAGAGAAAAAATCCGTTGTTTCGCCGTTGAGCCTGATTATCTCCGCGTTTGCGCCAGTGGAAGACGTACGCAAGACTGTTACGCCCGAATTGAAAAACGTCGAAGACAGCGTATTGCTGCTGGTTGACTTGGGCAACGGCAAAGCGCGTATGGGCGGCTCTGCATTCGGTCAGGTTTACAACAACATGACTGGCGATGCGCCTGATTTGGACGATACAGGCCGTCTGAAAGCGTTTTACAATGTGATTCAACAGCTTGTCGCCGAAGACAAACTCTTGGCATACCATGACCGCAGCGACGGCGGCTTGTTTGCGACGCTGGTGGAAATGGCGTTTGCGGCACGTTGCGGCTTGAATGTGGATTTGACTTCACTGGTTGCCAACCAAGCCGATGTCAACGTAGCAAGCATCCGCGCATTGTTCAATGAAGAGCTGGGCGCAGTGATTCAAATTGCCAAACAAGATGTAGCAGCCGTAGAAGCCTTGTTTAAAGAAGCTGATTTGGCACTGCATACCGTTGCCACCATTGGTTCTGACGAAAGAATCGTTATCCGCAATCAGAAAGGCATCGTATTGGGACAAAACCGCGCCGACCTGCAACGCGCATGGCAGGAAACCAGCCACGCCATCCAACGCCTGCGCGACAACCCTGCCTGCGCAGACAACGAGTTTGCCCTGATTGACGACAACGAACGCAGCGCATTGTTTGCCGACGTGAAGTTTGATGTAAACGAAGACATCGCCGCGCCGTTTATCAACAGCGGTGCAAAACCCAAAATCGCCATCTTGCGCGAACAGGGCGTAAACGGACAAATCGAAATGGCCGCCGCCTTTACCCGCGCCGGATTTGATGCCTACGACGTGCATATGTCCGACCTGATGGCAGGCCGCGTCCACCTTGCCGACTTCAAAATGCTGGCGGCGTGTGGCGGCTTCAGCTACGGCGACGTACTCGGCGCAGGCGAAGGCTGGGCGAAATCGATTCTGTTCCACCCTGCTCTGCGCGACCAATTTGCCGCCTTCTTCGCCGACCCGAACACGCTGACATTGGGCGTGTGCAACGGCTGTCAAATGGTCAGCAACCTTGCCGAGATTATCCCGGGCGCAGACACATGGCCTAAATTCAAACGCAACCTGAGCGAACAGTTTGAAGCGCGCCTGAGCATGGTTCATGTTCCGAAATCCGCGTCGCTGATTCTGAACGAAATGCAAGGCTCCAGCCTGCCTGTTGTGGTCAGCCACGGCGAAGGCCGCGCCGACTTCGCGCTTCACGGCGGCAACATTTCTGCCGATTTGGGCATTGCGCTGCAATATGTGGACGGTCAAAACCAAGTGACCCAAACTTATCCGCTCAACCCTAACGGCTCGCCTCAAGGTATCGCCGGTGTGACCAACGCCGACGGCCGCGTTACCATCATGATGCCGCATCCGGAACGCGTGTACCGCGCCGCACAAATGAGCTGGAAACCGGAAGACTGGACGGAACTCTCCGGCTGGTACCGCCTCTTCGCCGGAGCAAGGAAGGCTTTGGGTTAACCGGCAGGCTGATTTGATTCGGCTCTAAAGAAAAGGTCGTCTGAAAACGATTTAGCGAACCTCGCTATATCTGTTTTCAGACGACCTTTATATGTTCTTTTGCGTATAAAGACCAAACCGACCGCCGTCATTCCCGCGCAGGCGGGAATCCAGACCCCTGCATTTCAGAAATATTTAAAGATTACTGTAAATCCAAGCTTCTGGATTCCCGCCTGCGCGGGAATGACGGCCTAGATTTTTTTGTCCCGAACCTATATATACAAACAAACTTAATTAAATTTATAGAAAAGATTTGGAGAAGCTTATGTCTAACATAGTAATTTTTAAAAACATGCCGAATGATAATGAATTTATTGAATGGATTGATGAAAACCCAAAGGGATTTGTATTAAATATACATCGACGTCAAGACCCTTCTAATATTCATGAAAGTCATCCTCGGATACATTTTGCTAATTGTAGCCAACTGAATAAAAAGCCGGGAAGCAGTACAACTGGAGACTATTTCAAAGTTTGCTCAAACTCAATTGAAGAACTTGAACAATGGAGCTGGGTCAAATATCAAAAAGGGCTAAATCCATGCAGAATCTGTAAGGAAAAAGGATTACCGGTAGAACAGCTCACAGGAATACAAAATTTTCAGGTAACTTCTGCCCTATCCTTAAAATCTGATATATACAAACTCGAAAAACGTTTAGCCTCCGAGGCCAATTCAAACAAGCGAACCGAAATTGAAACTTTGATCAAAGCCCGTTTAGGGCAAGGCAGATTCCGGCAAAAACTACTCGAACTGTATCCGAACTGCCCACTAACAGGTCTAGATGTTCAGTCTTTACTTATTGCCAGCCATATTAAACCTTGGAGCAAGTGCAACAATGAAGAGCGTTTAGACCCCTCCAATGGTCTGATGCTCGCACCTCATATCGACGCATTATTCGATAGCGGTCTGATTACGTTTGATACCGACGGGACGATAAAAATCCACCCGACAATCGATCCGGAAAATCAAAAGCGGTTAGGAATTGCTCCCGATATGAAATTAAAAATTAGACCGGAAAGCGAAAAATATTTCGAGTATCACCGCAACCATGTCTTCCAAAAAGAAGAATAAATAGTGTTGAACAGTCTATTAATTTAAGGTCGTCTGAAAACGATTTAGCGAACCCCACTATATTTGTTTTCAGACGACCTTTTTGCGTCCTTTTGCGTATAAAGACCAAACCCGTCGCCGTCATTCTGTATAATTCCCTCTTTTAAACTATAATCGACATATTCAGACGGCCTTTCCCGACATTATGACTCGACAAGCCTTTATCCTCAGCGATTGCGAATTTTCCGAATGCGGAGAAAAGCCTTACGCCCTGTTGACCGCGAATCCGACAAAGGAACACCACTTCGTCGCCCAGACCGAGCAACGGCAGCACGCACATAATCCGCAGGTCAGCCCGCAAAACCAAAACGTTTATCGCTTGCCGCTGTCTATGTTCCATACTGGCAAAAAAGCCTGCGGCAAAGAACAAAACCGCAGCGAAGCGATAAGCGTCAACATCATCGGCAACTTGGCTGCGAAAAACCTCTATACGCTGACCTTTGTCGAAGATTCCGCCAACCAATACAATCTGGAAAGCTGGTTCAACCGTCATGAAAGCGGCTACGAAGAGGCCTGCAATCATCTGCGCACCTTACCTGCAGGCCGTCTGAAAACAACTACGGCAAATGCCGATTCCGTCAAAGTACCGGATGCCTTGTGGCGGATATTGCGGCTGAAATTCCTCGGTATCCTGCGCAATCCGCACAACCACAAAAACCTGTTTGCCCACCGCCTGCACCAAACACTTCGGGCGCGGCTGCCGGAAGTCGGTTTTGAATTTGTCCGCTTGATCAGCAAACGCGACCCCAAGCGCATCGAAGCCATTATGCAGGACTACCGTTTCACCTTTCTCGGCTATGTCGATTGGCTGGGCGGGCTTTACGGTATGTTGAGCGAAGGCGTGGCGCAACCGTCGTTGTTTGAACGGCTGTTTTGTAATATCTTTGCCGAACCCGAAGCAGTGAAAATCGAATTGTTCCGCTATCCTGAAAACACGGGGCTATGCCTGTTTGGCGACAGCAGTTTCTGCCTGCAAGCCTCGGCCAAACTATTCAGCGTCGGCGTTAATATCTCGCATGACATGTTTGCCATCGTGCACCTGCAAACCGACCGTTGGCACGCGTTTAAGAATACCTTTCATCACGATGCGCCCAAACTGCAAGGCCAAGTGCGGATTATCGACGGCGATCAAACCCAAAGATTGCTGTTCAACCGACTGTGCATCCATCAAGCCCATGAAGCCGTGTTCGGCCAAAGCCCTAATATCAAAGATTATTTAGAGGCCGTCTGAACCCCAAACCAGAAGAAAGCATATGAAAATCACGCCAATTAAAGCCCTAAACGACAACTACATCTGGATGATTCAAGAAGGCAACCATGCCGCCTGCGTCGATCCGTCCGATGCCACGCCCGTTTTGAAATTCCTCGTCCACAACCGCCTGATGCTGGCGCAAACATGGATTACCCATCCGCACCCCGACCATACCGGCGGCGCAAAAAGCCTGTTCCACGGCTTTTTGGAATCCCCGATCTATGGCGAAAGCGACATCGACGTAGCAACGCATACCGTCACCGCAGGTACGCAGTTCCCGTTTGGCGAAGGCTTGGTTACCGTCTGGACTACTCCCGGCCATACCGACCGCCACATCAGCTATCTGCTGGAAAATTCAGACGGCCTGCACGTTTTCTGCGGCGATACCTTGTTCTCAGCCGGTTGCGGCCGCGTATTTACCGGCACAATCGAGCAGCTTTACGACAGTTTCCACCGATTCAACCAGCTGCCCGAAGAAACGCTGTTTTATCCGGCGCACGAATACACCGCCTCCAACCTGCGCTTTGCCCAGTATATCGAGCCGGACAATGCCGACATTCAGACGGCCTTGGCCGCAGCCGAACACACGCCGACACTGCCTGTCAGCCTGGCGCACGAACGCAAAGTCAATCCGTTTTTCCGCATACACCTGCCCCAAGTTCGGGCACGCGCCGAAGAATTGAGCGGACGAAAATTAAACAGCGAACTCGAAGTCTTCGCCGCTTTGCGTGAATTGAAAAATCAATTTTAATTGGGCTTGATCCCTAAAGAATAAGGCCGTCTGAACAATACCTGTTCAGACGGCCTTTATTATTCAGGGATTATTCCCATTCAATCGTGGCAGGCGGTTTGCCGCTGACATCATAAACCACGCGGTTGATGCCTTTGACTTCGTTGATGATGCGGTTTGACACGCGGCCAAGCAGCGAGTATGGCAGCTCAGCCCAGTGCGCAGTCATAAAGTCGCTGGTAATCACGGCACGCAAGGCAACGACGTAATCGTATGTGCGGCCGTCGCCCATCACGCCGACGGATTTCACAGGCAGGAATACGGCAAAGGCTTGGCTGGTCAGGTCATACCAAGATGTGCCGTTTTCATCGGTAGTATTGCGTAATTCTTGAATGAAAATATCGTCTGCCTGACGGAGCAAGTCGGCGTATTCTTTTTTCACTTCGCCCAAGATACGCACACCCAAACCCGGGCCTGGGAACGGATGACGGTACACCATTTCGCGTGGCAGGCCCAAAGCCACGCCCAATTCGCGTACTTCGTCTTTGAACAAATCGCGCAAAGGCTCAAGCAGCTTGAGCTTCATGTTTTCAGGCAAGCCGCCGACGTTGTGGTGGGATTTGATGGCGTGGGCTTTTTTGGTTTTCGCGCCTGCGGATTCGATTACGTCCGGGTAAATCGTACCTTGCGCCAACCATTTGGCGTTAGTGAGTTTTTTCTCTTCAGCGTCAAATACTTCGATAAATTCCGCACCGATGATTTTGCGTTTTTTCTCCGGATCGGTCACGCCGGCAAGTTTCGCCAAAAACTGCTCTTCGGCATCAACGTGAATCACGCGTACGCCCAAGTTGCGGGCAAACATATCCATCACCATTTTGCCTTCGTTCAAACGCAACAAACCGTGGTCAACAAATACGCAGGTCAGTTGATCGCCGATGGCGCGGTGAATCAGTGCCGCCGCTACGGAAGAGTCCACGCCGCCGGACAAGCCTAAAATCACTTCGTCGCTGCCGACTTGTTCGCGGATTTTGGCAACGGCTTCTTCGATGTAGTTTGGCATGGTCCAGCTTGGTTGTGCGCCGCAAATATCCAAGACAAAGCGGTTCAACAGCGCGCGGCCTTGTTTGGTGTGGGTCACTTCAGGGTGGAATTGGATGCCGTAGAATTGTTTCTCAGCGTTTTCCATCATGGCAATCGGGCAAGACGGTGTATCGCCGATGACAGAGAAGCCGGTAGGCAGTTTGGAAACTTTATCGCCATGGCTCATCCATACGTCGAGCGTGTTTGGCGCATCGTCTTGAATGCCGCGTGTCAGCTCGCTGTCGATGGTTTTAACTTGCGCATAACCGAATTCGCGTTGGTTACCCGGGGTAACTTCGCCGCCCAAGTGGTGCGCCATAAATTGCATGCCATAGCAGATGCCCAAAACCGGAATGCCCAAATCAAAAATACCGGTATCGGCTTGATAATCGGATTCGTAAACGGAATTAGGACCGCCGGAGAGGATAATGCCTTTCGGATTGAAGGCTTTAATTTCTTCCAAAGGCATGTCGAAAGAATGCAGTTCGCAGTAAACATGGGCTTCGCGCACGCGGCGGGCGATCAGCTGGGTAACTTGCGAGCCGAAGTCGAGAATAAGGATTTTGTCTTGGGTCATGGCGGAAACTTTGCAAAATGTAAGAAAACAGTGCGGCCGGGAGGGTAAATTTCAAATTTAAACCACAAGAAAAAAGGCCGTCTGAAACGGCGGATTATACCATTGTTTAGACGGCCTTTATAGGGCAAAACCCAAATCTCTCATCTTTCTATTTTGTGTGTTTCTCAGGAATCATATCGCTGCGCGAGAGCAACAGCAGGCAACCTAACACGACCATGCCGACGGCCAGCAGCGGCGAGAGGTAAATCCAGTAGCTCATGTGCAGATAAATGGCTGTACCGATATAAACCAGCATCGGGCCGGAAACGATAGACTGTTTGTTGATGCCGTCCATAATCAACACGGCAAAGCCCAAAATAATTAATGCACCGGCAATCATGGTCGATGTCGCAGGCAAAATATCCGTAGCGCGTAAAAACCAAATCGCACCAAAGATAATCAAAAACAAAGGCAGAAAAAGTGAGGGGCGGGACATAACAACGCTCCGTAAAGGTTTCAGACGGCCTGTATTATTGGGTGCGCCGGCCATGCAGGCAAGATATAAAAATGCAATCTTGTGTGTAATTATGCAAAGGTTGGCACAACAAAAAGGCCGTCTGAACAGAGGCAAATCGAAATCGAATATTTCAATTTTTCCTGTTACAGACGGCCTTTTAAAGAATCAGGCTTTGCCGGTGCTGCCGAATCCGCCTTCACCGCGCTCGCTGGCGGCAAACTCGTCCACAACCTTAAACGCAGCTTGGACAACCGGCACAATCACCATCTGCGCGATACGCTCCATCGGCTCGATGGTAAACGCTTCTTTACCACGGTTCCACAGAGAAACCTTCAATTCGCCTTGATAATCCGAGTCAATCAAACCGACCAAATTGCCCAAAACAATACCGTGTTTATGGCCCAAACCGGAACGCGGCAACAAAATGGCTGCATACGCGGGGTTGGCCAAATGCACCGCCAAACCGGTCGGCACGAGATATACATCGCCCGGCTGCAATACAACAGCTTCATCCAAGCAGGCACGCAAGTCCAAACCGGCAGAACCGGGCGTTGCATAAGCAGGCAGGGAATCGGCCATTTTCGGATTTAAGATTTTCAGTTCGACTTCGGTTTGCATGACGGGACTCCGTATTGTTCTATATTGGAAAGGGCTACGATTATACACAAATGCCCTTGAGGCCGTCTGAAAAAACGGAGTATGATTCAGTCAGACCTAAGGAGAAAAATCATGGATCTGCACAATATCCGCGAAGATTACAGCAAACGCGAGCTGTCGGAAGCCGAATGCCACGCCGACCCGATTGTCCAATTTGAGCAATGGCTGAACGAAGCGATTCACGCCGAAGTCAACGAGCCGACCGCGGTCAACGTTGCCGCCGTGGGCGAAGACGGCAGGCCCAATAGCCGCATGGTACTACTGAAAGAAGTCAACCCCAAAGGCTTTGTTTTCTTTACCAATTACCACAGCCGCAAAGGCCGCTCCTATACGGCACACCCCTTTGCCGCCATGACTTTTTTCTGGCCGGAACTCGAACGCCAAGTGCGTGTTGAAGGACGCATTGAAAAACTCGACGCAGTCGCTTCGGACGAATATTTTGAAAGCCGTCCGTATACCAGTCGTATCGGCGCATGGGCAAGCGCGCAAAGCGAAGTGATTTCCAACAAAGCCGTATTGGTGGCCAAAGCCGCGGCCGTCGGTGTCAAACATCCCCTGCATGTTCCCCGCCCGCCGCATTGGGGCGGATACCTCGTTATTCCCGACCGTATCGAATTTTGGCAAGGCCGCCCCAGCCGCCTGCACGACCGCATCCAATACCGCCTGGTTGACGGCAACTGGATACGCGAACGCCTTTCGCCATAATTTTCGGATTTTCAAACAAAAATTTACTGGTTGAGTTACAATACAGCCTTTCATCGGCAGGCCGTCTGAATCTGATTTTCAGACGGCCTTTTCCCCCAATCCAACCCCTGCCGCAACCGCCGCAGAAGAACCGCTTTTTCAAGCGAGTTAGGAAAAATCATGTCCAAACAGCCTTCCAGCAAACGCCAATGGCGCGACGGCGTATCGTCTACCGCCAAAAAACCTTCCAAACCGGCCAAATCCTTTGCCAATAAAAAACGTCCAGACGATGAGCGAAAAACATCAGGCAAACCTTACGGCCAAAAAGTTTCAGACGGTCCCAAAGCTCAAAATACCGCCCCAAAACAACGTGCCGCCAAAGCCAAAAAACTGGTGGTCCGCAACCCAAACCAAAAAATCATGGAGCACGCCCGCGATTTGAAAGAACGCCGCAGCGACCTTTCCCGCTTTGAACCCGAGCGTCTGCAAAAAGTCCTGGCTGCTTCCGGCGTCGGCTCACGTCGAGAAATGGAAGAATGGATCAGCAACGGCTGGGTAACGGTCAACGGACGCGTAGCCCAACTGGGTGAAAAAGTCACGCCCGACGACCACGTTACCGTCAAAGGCAGCATCATCAAACTCAAATGGGCAGACCGCCTGCCACGCATCATCCTCTACTACAAACAAGAAGGCGAAATCGTTTCCCGCGACGACCCGCAAGGCCGCGTCAGCATTTTCGACCGCCTGCCACAAGCAGCCAGCAGCCGCTGGGTAGCCATCGGCCGTTTGGACATCAATACCAGTGGCCTTTTGATCCTGACCACTTCAGGCGAACTGGTTCAACGCTTTGCCCACCCCAGCTTTGAAGTCGAACGCGAATACGCCGTGCGCGTATTGGGCGAGTTGACCACCGAACAAATGCGCGTCCTGACCGAAGAAGGCGTGATGCTCGAAGACGGTTTGGCAAAAGTCGAACGCATCTACGAACAAGGTGGCGAAGGCGCGAACAAATGGTACAACGTCGTCATCAAAGAAGGCCGCAACCGAGAAGTACGCCGCATTTTTGAAAGCCAAGGCCTGACCGTCAGCCGCCTCGTCCGCGTAGGCTTTGGCCCCATCGGTCTGCCAAACCGCCTCAAACGCGGCCAGTTCTACGAACTCAATCCGGCAGAAGTCGCCAACATCATCAAATGGGCAGATATGCTGCTGCCTGGCGAACGTCGCCGGAAGAAAAGTTAATGTAAGATAAATCGGGGCTGAGACTTTTGCAAAATCGTCTCAGCCTTATAACATCTTGCTTTAGTCATAAAAATCAAGAGAATTAAAACTCAAATCTCTTAGCACAAAACATATTATTACAAATTTATTCCATTTATTTTAAATATTTGAATAATTTATATTTTTTCTACTTTATTATTAAATATAAGCAGAGCTGCTCCAACCTTCACAAGGCTGTACTCAATAATAGCCTATCCCTTCATCTCAACTAATCGGTATATTTACTACTTCCCAATACATCCAAATTTCCAAATGCTTTGGCATAAATTTCTTATTTATAAGATAATGCTATTTCTTTAATCATTATAAAAAAGGGGAAACTATGTTTGATTTTATAAAGCGGAAATTTCGTGAAGCCATCATTGACCCGATTTCCGACAGTGTTCGAGAAAAACAGGAACAATTGGCAGAAACGGCTTCTGAATATGCGGCACCAAGCGTTTTCTACCTACTCTTCGCCATTACAGGAGCAGTAGCCGTCATTTTGGTTTTACTTAGCCTTTCACTCTATATAGGCCAGCTTTTGGGCAGCTACCTATACGGACTATTTATCTTTACCTCATTTTTTATCTTATTGTTTTTATTTGTATGGGCCATGCATTCTCGTATTGAAACAGCCGTTAAAAAAACCGTATATGAGCTTTTAAAGCCATCAACAGATGCCGATGTTACGATTCCTTTGGTGGAGGCGGAAGTTTTAGAAGAAACGGAAATCAAACGTTTGGAACAACATTAAAATTTTGAAAGGTTGTCTGGAAAATATGCAGACGGCCATTTACCCTAGTTATAACTAGAACAAACCCTAAATAAAAATTTAAATAAAAATACCTTCAAATTACCAATACACTGCTCATAAGTACCCATAACAACATATCCTTAGGAGCTTAAATCATGCCCCGTTTCTTCCTGAAAACCATTTCCATACTCACTTTGGCAGCTTTGACTGCGTGTTCCGGTCCACTCGACCGATCAGACTCGTCAACCGAAAATCTTCAGGGCGCACCGGAATCAGCATTGTCTGCTGCTGCCGTTGCTGAAGAAAATCTGTCTCTTGCAGAAAACACCGAACGCTACCAAGAACAACCTGACCAACCGGTTAAATCCGTTGCTCAAGAACCTGTTTCCACATTCAGCATCGATGTCGATACCGGCAGCTACGCTAACGTCCGCCGATTTCTGAACAACGGCGAACAGCCGCCTAAAGATGCTGTACGGATTGAGGAAATCGTCAATTACTTCCCTTATAACTATCCACTGCCTACTGACGGCCGTCCATTTGCCGTTCATACTGAAACCATTGATTCTCCATGGCAACCGGAAGCCAAGCTGATCAAAATCGGTATCCAAGCACAAGACACGGCAAAGAAAGACCTGCCGCCTGCCAATCTTGTGTTCCTCGTGGACGTATCCGGCAGTATGGATGAAGAAAATAAACTTCCGTTGGTTCAAAAAACGCTGCGTACCTTGACCCAACAATTACGTCCTCAGGACAAGGTTACCCTGATTACCTATTCATCAGGCGAAGAGCTAGTGCTTCCACCCACATCAGGTTCAGATAAAGAAACCATCCTACAAGCCATCGACAAACTGAAAGCCGAAGGCTCGACTTCGGGCGAATCCGCTTTACGCATGGCCTACGAAGAAGCGCAAAAAGCCTTCGTACCCAACGGCATCAACCGTATCCTGCTGGCAACCGATGGCGACTTTAACGTTGGCGTATCTGATACCGAAACGCTCAAATCCATGGTTGCCGAAAAACGTAAAACCGGTGTTTCACTCAGCACGCTAGGATTCGGTACAGACAATTACAACGAAGACATGATGGAACAAATTGCTGATGCAGGAGACGGCAATTACAGCTATATCGACAACGAAAAAGAAGCGAAAAAAGTTCTGCAGCAGCAACTGACTTCCACGCTTGCCACCGTTGCGCAAGATGTCAAAATCCAAGTCGAATTCAATCCTGCCACTGTCAAAGAATACCGCTTGGTCGGCTACACCAACCGCACCCTGCGTAATGAAGACTTCAACAATGACAAAGTAGATGCGGGCGATATCGGCTCAGGCCACAGCGTGACCGCCATCTATGAAATCATCCCGCAGGGCAAACAAGGCTGGCTGAACGAATCACGCTATCAAAAAGCCCCTGCCGCCAAAGGCAGTAAAAACGAATACGCCTTTGTCAAAGTACGCTACAAACTGCCTGGAGAAAAAGACAGCAAGCTGATGGAACAAGCAATCCCCGTTGGCAGCAAACCGCTGGAGCAAGCCGATAAAGACACCCTGCTCGCCCTGGCCGCAGCTTCCTATGCCCAAGCCCTGCGCGGCGGCGAATACAACGGCAAACTGGGCTGGAGCGACATTGAAAAAATGGTACAGAAAGTCCAAGGCGACGATCCGTTTGAGCTGAAATCGGAATTTCTCCAATTGGTACGCATTGCCGCCGGTAGCGAAAAGAAATCAGGTCCTTTGGTTAAAGAATAAAACCTGAAAAAGGCCGTCTGAAAAACATTCAGACGGCCTTTTAATTAAACTTTTTATTTTTCCGATTTCAACACCCGTTGACGGCGGGTTTCACTCAATACCATGCCCGCGCTGACGGAAACGTTCATGCTTTCTACCGTGCCAAACATCGGAATCGATACCAGCATATCGCAATGTTCGCGCGTCAGGCGGCGCATGCCTTCACCTTCGTTGCCCATTACCCAGGCCACGCTGTCGGGCAAGTCGCAGTGGTAAAGGTCGGAGTCGCCGCCCATATCCGTACCGACAATCCAAATGCCGTATTCTTTCAGCTCACGCAAAGTACGGGCAAGATTGGTTACGGTAATATACGGTACAGTTTCCGCCGCGCCACAGGCAACTTTGCTGACGGTCGCATTCAGGCCGGCGCTTTTGTCTTTGGGTGCAATCACGGCATGTACGCCCATCGCATCGGCAGTACGCAGGCACGCGCCAAGGTTGTGCGGATCGGTAATGCCGTCCAATACCAGCAAAAACGGCGGTTCGCTCAGGTTTTCCAACACATCTTCCAAATGAACATGGTTTTTGGAAGCATCGATAAACCCGACCACGCCCTGATGACGCGCCCCTTTGCTGATGGCATTCAGGCGGTCGGCATCGGCAAAATGCACGCGCACATTTTCAGAGGCCGCTTTATCCAATACATCGCGGGTGCGTGCATCGGATTTGCCCTCTTGGATATAGAGTTCGGTAATCGATTTCGGGTTTTGCCACAAACGGGCATTGACGGCGTGAAAGCCATAGATGAGTCGTTGGTTTGCCATGTTTTTGCTTTATCGAAAAATTCAGACGGCCATTATAACAAGTAAGGCCGTCTGAAAATTTTTTATTTCATCAAATAACCGAGTATGCCCGAAGTGCCAACGCCGATTAATACCGTCATCAACATCGAAAACCGGCTGGACGCCAATACCGTCAAAGCAATAGCAATCAGCTCATGCGGTTTGTCCGACACAAAATAAGGCGCAATCACGGAAATCAACACACAGCCCGGCGCGGCCTCCATAACCACTTGCGCACGATGGCTCAATGTACGGTTGCGCAATGCAAAAAAGCCGATTAATCGGGTTGAATAGGTAACAGCCAACATGCTTAAAAACAGCAGAAACGATTGCAGCGACAACAAATCCTTCATTTTTGCTCTCCCCACAAATACGCCGCCAACAAGCCCGACAACGTTCCGGCCGGAACATACCATGCGCCATCCACGGTCAAATAAGTTGCGCACGCCACAATCAGGCTGACAAACCAAGGGCGTGAAGCCGCAAAGCTCTTCCACATACCGCGCAGCAACACCAAAAACACCGCAGGAAACGCCATGCCGAAGCCCCAAGCCGCCACATCGCCGAAAAGCGGGCCAACTGCAGCGCCAAATGCCGCAAAACCAATCCAAGTTACATACAAAATAAAACACACGCCGGCATAAAACGGCATATTGAACGCAGGCAAACCTGCCGCCTTACGCTTTTGAATTTCAGCAAACGCCATTGCCCAGCTTTCATCACACATAAAAAACAGCGCGGGCATCGCCTTTTTCAGCGGTATATCCCTCATATACGGCGCAATCGCCGCCCCCATCAGGATATGGCGCGAATTAATCATAAACGTAACTGTTGCAATCAGCATAATCGGTAAAGGATTTGCCCACAAATTGACTGCGGCAAATTCCGAACCTCCGGCAAAGTTCATGCCCGTCATCAACAGCATTTCCAGCCAACTCATGCCCTTTTGCCCGCCCTGCATGCCCAAAATCAGCGCCCACGGCAACAAGCCGATCAGCATGGGGGAACATTCTTTGATACCGCGCAGAAATTCCGATTGAGGAGAAGCAGTGTGATTCATTTTGATTGAAACGGTTTATTAAAAAGAAGCGACGTATTATAAATCAGGCCGTCTGAACAAGGGTATAATACGGAAAAATTAGATTTATTTACGGAAACCGATATGACCCACACCGTCCATCTGCAGTTTGAAGAAATTGACAATACCGTGTTGCAACGCCTGTGCGGCGCGCTCGACAGCAATCTTGAAGCCTTAGGCAAAGCCCTTGATATCCAAATCAGCCGCCGCTTCGAACATTTCACCTTCATGGGTGAACTGGCACACGCAGGCCGTCGTGCCTTGCTGTTGCTTGCCGAAGCCGCAGAAAAAGGCGACTTGGACGACAACGCCATCAGCCTCGCGGCCGTCGAAGCAAAAACCGCTGATGAAAAACACGAAGAAAAACACCACGACCAACAATACTATTTCCGCACCAAACGCGGCAGCATCGGCGGCCGCACCCCGCGTCAAAACGGCTATATCCGCGCCTTGCTCAACCACGATGTCGTGTTCGGCTTAGGCCCTGCCGGTACGGGTAAAACCTATCTTGCCGTTGCCGCCGCAGTCGATGCCATGGAAAAACACCAAATCGAACGCATCGTTTTGGTTCGCCCCGCGGTCGAAGCAGGCGAAAAATTAGGCTTTCTGCCGGGCGATTTGGCGCAAAAAGTCGATCCCTACCTGCGACCGCTTTACGATGCACTGTATGATTTAATGGGCTTCGACCGCGTAACCAAATTGATGGAAAAAGGTTTGATTGAAATTGCGCCGCTGGCCTATATGCGCGGCCGCACCTTAAATGGCGCGTATGTCATTTTGGACGAAGCGCAAAACACCACGCCCGAACAAATGAAAATGTTCCTGACCCGTATCGGCTTCGGTGCCAAAGCAGTCATTACCGGCGACATCAGCCAAATCGACCTGCCGCGCAACATCAAATCCGGCTTGAAAGATGCACGCGAAAAACTGCGCGATGTAGAAGGCCTGTATTTCCACACCTTCACCAGCGAAGACGTCGTCCGCCATCCTTTGGTGCAGAAAATCGTCGAAGCCTATGAAGCAGCAGAAGAACAAGCTGAAAAGAAAAACGGCGAATAATCTTTTCAAACACTTCAGGCCGTCTGAAAATCAAATTTCAGACGGCCTTTCTACATCATTCTCCCCATAATACTGCTATAATCCGAAAATCAAGTAAAACAACGACTTCAAAAGGAAAAATATGACCCTCAAGCCACCCGTCCGAATCGCCGTTACCGGCGCGGCAGGCCAAATCGCCTACGCCACCCTCTTCCGCATTGCCGGCGGCATTATGCTCGGACGCGACCAACCCGTTATCCTGCAGCTGCTCGACCTGCCACAGGCACAACAGGCATTGCGCGGCGTAATTATGGAAATGCAGGATTGCGCCTTCCCACTCCTTGCCGACATCTTCGCCACAGACGACCCCGAAGTCGCCTTCAAAGATGCCGACATCGCCCTCTTGATTGGAGCGCGCCCGCGTACCCAAGGCATGGAGCGTGCCGACTTGCTGCACGCCAATGGCGAAATTTTCAAAGTACAAGGCGCGGCGTTGAACAAAGTTGCCCATCGCAACGTTAAAGTCCTCGTCGTCGGCAATCCGGCCAATACCAACGCCTACATCGCCATGAAATCTGCACCCGACATCCCGCCGGAAAATTTCACCGCCCTGATGCGACTCGACCACCACCGTGCCGTCAGTCAAATTGCCGAAAAAATCAACCGCCCGATTACTTCCATCGAGCAAATGTGCGTTTGGGGCAACCACAGCCCAACCATGTACGCCGACTACCGCTACGCCACCAGCAACGGCGAGTCCGTCCAAGACATGATTACCGAACCCGACTGGAATACCGAAGTCTTCATGCCGAAAATTGCCGGACGCGGTGCCGCCATCATCGCTGCGCGCGGTTCATCATCTGCAGCCTCTGCCGCCAATGCCGCCATCTACCACCTGCGCGACTGGTTGCTCGGCAGCAGCGGCAAATGGATAACCATGGGCGTTCCATCCGACGGCTCTTACGGCATTCCCAAAGGTTTGATTTTCGGCTTCCCCGTCATTTGTGACGAAGGCAGCTACCGCATCGTCCAAGGCTTGGATTTGTCGGACGAATTCAGCCAAAAACGTATTGCCGCCACACTGGCCGAATTAGAAGAAGAACGTTCAGCCATCCAGGATCTACTCTAAAATAAAGGCCGTCTGAAAACCAAATTTCAGACGGCCTAAATAATTAAATGCCCGTTCTACAATCATTTTTAAAAGCTAGAATGGCACTCTTTGTCCTTGCTTATCTTTAAGATGCCATTGACCTGACGGTGTACAACCGCCACCACTACCGCCGACAGCATAATGATCACAATTCGGATCAAGACGTTTTCCTTGAGAATATGAGCCATTTGTCAAATCGTCCCCATCAAAGGAACTGCATGAGCCGGTGAAAGCTACGCAAAACAGGATTAAAAATTTCTTCAACATTCACATCACCTTTTTTTAAACATTGCAGCCTAGATAAAGTTCCCACACTATCGACATGAGCTACACTGCGTGAGCAAAAAAAACCAATCCTGCCTTGCTCATGGTTGTATTGCCGCCGATATATGTACCAAAATTTCCATTGCCATCACTCAAAGAAAAACCACTGCTAGAAACTCGAAATAAGCACCTTGCAAGATTAAAAACATAAAAAAATTATCAAAATAATTTTATATACATGTGACAAATTTTTTGCGACTTTGTTTCTTATGGTTTTGCTTTTTTATAAAGCTCGCTCTCACAATATGAAAATTATCCAATACCTTTACTGTGCAAGCCTTATTCCGCTACATCAATGCACAAATATTTCAGTTCCAAATACTCATCCGCACCATATTTGCTACCTTCACGTCCCAAACCGCTGCGTTTTACGCCGCCAAACGGTGCTACTTCATTACTGATTAAGCCCGTATTGATGCCGACCATGCCGTATTCCAAGGCTTCGCCGACGCGCCATTGGCGGGCGGTGTCGGAAGTGAAGAGGTAGGCCGCCAAACCGTATTCCGTATTGTTCGCAGCCTCGATAACTTCGGCTTCGGTTTCAAAACGGAACACTGGACACAAAGGCCCGAAGGTTTCCTCGCAAGCTACCGCCATTTGCGCCGTTACGCCACTTAAAACAGTCGGCTCAAAAAACGTTCCGCCCAACGCGCTGCGTTTGCCGCCGGTCAGGCAACTTGCGCCTTTAGCAAGCGCGTCGGCGATGTGCTGCTCGACTTTTTCCACCGCTTTTTCCTCAATCAGCGGCCCTTGGTTCACGCCATCCTCCAAGCCGTTGCCCAATTTAAGCGCCGCCACTTTTTCACTCAATTTGCGGCAAAATGCGTCGTAAATGCCGGATTGAGCATAAACGCGGTTGGTGCAGACGCAGGTCTGGCCGCTGTTGCGGAACTTGCTGGCAAGCGCACCTTCGACGGCTTTGTCCAAATCGGCATCATCAAACACGATAAACGGCGCGTTGCCGCCCAGTTCCAAACTGAGTTTTTTAATATCTGCCGCGCTGTCGGCAAAAATTTTCGCGCCGACTTCGGTTGAGCCGGTGAAGCTGATTTTGCGTACAGTCGGATTTGTGGCAAATTCATGGCTGATTTCCGAAGCACTACCGCTGACAACAGGCAACAAACCCTGCGGTACGCCGGCTTCATAAGCCAAAACGACCAATGCATACGCACTCAAAGGCGTGAGCGATGCAGGTTTGACTATCATCGCACAGCCCACCGCCAAAGCAGGCGCGGCCTTGCGCGCAATCATCGCAGACGGGAAGTTCCACGGCGTAATCGCAGCGGTAACGCCGACAGGCTGTTTCAGTACAACCAGTTTTTGCGACGCTTTCACACTTGTCAGCACATCGCCGTCAATCCGCCGCGCCTCTTCCGCAAACCAGCGCACAAACGAAGCCGCATAATCAATTTCACCACGCGCCTCAGCCAGACTTTTGCCCTGCTCCATCGTCATGATCCGCGCCAGTTCTTCTTTGTTTTCTTTAATCAAAAAATACCAACGCCACAACACATCGGCGCGCTCCAACGCAGTTTTTGCCGCCCATAATTTTTGTGCCGTCTCCGCCTTTTGAATCAAAAGCTTCAGGCCGTCTGAATCAGTCTTACGGACAAACGCCAAAGCCTCACCTGTTGCAGGGTTATCAACTTTAATGGCATCTGAGATCGGAGAAAAGGAAATATCGGGATGGTTGAGCAAACGGGCAAAATCTTTCATGAGAAACGACCTTTCTAAAACCGAGGATATACGTTCATTATCATATTCATACCATGAAAGCGCAACTGAATCGCAAAATAAGACAACAGCAAAGGCCGTCTGAATATCTTACAGCCGATCTTTGGTTTAGCGACATCATATTCATCTCAATAACGAATGAAATACGATTATTAATACTCTACCTAAAAAGGATAAGACACATGTATTACAACAATTTGCTATAATACGAAACTCATCTCAACCCTCATTCAAAATTCCATTTTCAGACGGCCTTTGTCTGTTTGTAAGGCCGTCTGAAATATTTTCCGTCCATCCTCTTCTGCCGAGCCATGATTCCATCTGATTTCATTGACGAGCTTTTGTCCAAAGTCGATATTGTCGATATTATCGACGAACAGGTTCCGCTGAAGAAAGGCGGGGCGAACTATATGGCCTGTTGTCCGTTTCACAAGGAAAAAACGCCGTCGTTTTCGGTCAGCCCGACCAAGCAGTTTTACCATTGCTTCAGTTGCGGGGCGCATGGTTCGGCGATTGGTTTTGTGATGGAACATCAGGGGCTGTCGTTTCCGGAGGCGGTGCAGTTTTTGGCTGATCGCGTCGGTATGACGGTGCCTAAAGTTCGCGGGCAGGAAGACAACCCCGAAATCCGTGCCGAACGTAAGAAAAAACAGCAGACTTTGGAAGAAACGACGGCAGCGGCAGCGGATTTTTACGCGCAACAGTTGAAATTGAATCCGGAGGCGAAGGCTTATTTAGACAAACGCGGCTTGAGTGCGGAAGTCATCGCGCATTATGGCTTGGGCTATGCACCCGACGGTTGGCAACCTTTGGCGCAAGTGTTCCAACCGTACCCGAATACTGCGTTGGTGGATACAGGCATGGTCATTGATAACGAAGGCAAACATTACGACCGCTTTCGCCATCGGATTATGTTCCCTATCCGTAATCCGCGTGGACAGGTAATCGGCTTTGGCGGCCGCGTATTGGACGACTCCAAACCCAAATACCTAAACTCTCCCGATACTCCTTTGTTCGATAAAGGGAAAAACCTTTACGGGCTATATGAAGGGCGTGCTGCCGTAAAAGAGGCAGGACGGATTTTGGTGGTCGAAGGCTACATGGACGTGGTCGCATTGGCGCAGTTCGGCGTCGGCTACGGCGTAGCGGCTTTAGGTACGGCAACCACGGCGGAACACGTCAAAATCCTGATGCGTCAGGCCGACAGTATTTATTTTTGTTTTGATGGCGACAGCGCGGGGCGTAAAGCGGCTTGGCGCGCGCTGGAAAATGCGTTGCCGCAATTAAAAGACGATAAATCACTGCATTTTCTATTCCTACCTGAAGAACACGACCCTGACAGTTACATCCGCGCCTACGGCAAAACGCAATTTGAAGATGCCCTGTTAAACCAAAGCAAGCCCCTATCGGAATACTTTTGGGAACATCTTTCAGACGGACTCAACCTCAATACGCAAGAAGGCAAAGCAGAGTTGGTCAAAACCAGTTCTCCGCTTTTGGCTCAGATTACCGCGCCGGCATTGGGCTATCTTCTGAAACAAAAACTCAGCGAGCTCGTAGGCATTGACCCTGACAACCTTGCCCAGTTACTCGGGCAAGAAGCGCCAAAGCGGCACGTCAAACAAAAAAGTTACAAACTGCCGCCTATTTCTGTCAAACAGCCAACCATGCTGACACTGGTTCAAAGACAGATACGCAGCCTCTTGATAAATCCGGCTTGGGCTTCATATATAGACCTGCCCGATTATCTGGCTTTAAGTGGCGATTTTGCCTGCCTTGCCAATTTGGCCGAAACCATCAAGAATCACGACACGACTCCAGCAACCGCACAAGTGCTGGAATATATGCGCGGTTCGCCCTATGAGGAAACCGTCAATCAAATTTTTTTATCGACCCTTCATTCTGAAGAAATGGAAGGGGATAACGAAGAAGATTGCGAAAGTTTCCAAATTGGCATGAAAAAGTTGTTAAATGAATTAAAATACAGTCAAATCGAAACTTTAAAGCAAAAAAGTATTCAAACTGGTTTGACCGAAAATGAAAAAAAACTATTGCTGTCGCTTTTGACGGCAAAGCAAAACTAACCCCTCAGGCCGTCTGAACAATCTAAACACACGCTGCGAAACATGACACGCAGAACACTCCATCTGTAATATTTTCAGACGGCCTCAGAGTATTAAAGTGAAATCTGATTTCACAACAAAAAGCTCTGCTCCGCCTTCAGGTACGGCCACATCACCGTAAACCGTCGGCATCCTATCAACCTAGAGAGCAATCCATGTCTAAAAACCAAAACTACGAAGAATACCAAGACCAAGATGACAACCGTCCCTTGAGTATCGAAGAGCAGCGCGCCCGTCTGCGTCAACTCATTATCATGGGTAAAGAACGCGGCTACATCACTTATTCCGAAATTAACGACGCCTTGCCCGACGATATGTCCGACGCCGAACAAATCGACAACATCGTCAGCATGATTTCCGGCTTGGGTATCCAAGTAACCGAGCAAGCCCCCGATGCTGAAGACATCCTCTTGAGCGACAACGCCGCCGCCATGACCGACGACGATGCCGTTGAAGAAGCCGAAGCAGCACTCTCCAGCGCAGATTCAGAATTCGGCCGCACAACCGACCCTGTGCGTATGTATATGCGTGAAATGGGTCAAGTCGATCTGTTGACGCGTGAAGACGAAATCATCATTGCCAAAAAAATTGAAAATGCACTGAAAAACATGGTGCAGGCAATCTCCGCCTGCCCAGGCTCGATTGCCGAAATTCTGGCGTTGATCGAGCAAGTCCGCAACGACGAAATCCGTGTGGATGAAGTCGTTGAAGCCATCATCGACCCTAATGAAGTCTTGTTGAACGAATTGGGCTTGGGTCATTTGGAAAATGCCAAACCTGATGACGAAGAAGGCGAAACCGTTAGTGATGATGAAGATGGCGACGAGGAAGATGAAGACGACTCCGGCGGCGACTCTGAAGCCATATCCGCCGCCCATTTGGCCGAACTGAAACAAAAAGTTTTGGAACACTTCGCCTTTATCGAGAGCGAATACGGCAAAATGATCAAGCAGTTGGAAAAACACGGCAGCCAACACGCCAACTACCTGAAGCACCGCGATGCCATTGCCAACAAACTGTTAGAAGTCCGTTTTGCCACACGTCAAATCGAAAATTTGAGCAGCAACCTACGCAGTCGCGTTGAAAGCATCCGCAAACTCGAACGCGAAATCCGCGATATCTGCATCGACCGCGTACGTATGGAACGCGACTACTTCATCGAAAACTTCCTGCCTGCTATTACCGATTTGGAATGGGTTGAAAAAGAAGTAGCCAAAGGCCGAGTATGGGCAAATGCTTTAGATCGTTTCCGCCACGCCATCCTCGAAAAACAAGCCGAGCTGGCCAATATGGAAACCGAAACCCGCATTTCTATCGAAGAGTTGAAAGAAATCAACAAAAACATGGTGCTGAGCGAGAAAGAAACCTCAGCCGCCAAACAGGAAATGATTCAGGCCAACTTGCGTTTGGTTATTTCTATTGCCAAAAAATACACCAACCGCGGCTTGCAGTTCCTTGATTTGATTCAAGAAGGCAATATCGGTCTGATGAAAGCGGTAGACAAATTCGAATACCGCCGCGGCTACAAGTTCTCTACTTATGCCACATGGTGGATCCGTCAAGCGATTACCCGCTCCATCGCCGACCAAGCGCGTACCATCCGTATTCCGGTTCACATGATTGAAACCATCAACAAAATGAACCGTATCTCGCGCCAATACCTGCAAGAAACCGGTGAAGAACCTGATTCCGCCAAACTGGCCGAGTTGATGGAAATGCCGGAGGACAAAATCCGCAAAATCATGAAAATCGCCAAAGAGCCGATTTCCATGGAAACACCGATTGGCGACGACGACGATTCGCACTTGGGCGATTTCATCGAGGATGCCAACAACGTTGCACCGGCAGAAGCTGCGATGTACACCAGCCTGCACGAAGTAACCAAAGAAATCCTCGAAAGCCTGACGCCGCGCGAAGCCAAAGTGTTGCGTATGCGTTTCGGTATCGATATGAATACCGACCACACGCTCGAAGAAGTCGGCAAACAATTTGACGTAACCCGCGAACGTATCCGTCAAATCGAAGCCAAAGCCCTGCGCAAGCTGCGCCACCCGACCCGCAGCGACCGCCTCCGCAGCTTCCTCGACAGCGAAGAAAACAAATCGTAAAAGCAAACCGCAGGTTGAAAGACCTGCGGTTTTTTATGGAATACAAAAAGGCCGAGACCTTTGCAAAATTCCCCAAAATCCCCTAAATTCCTACTAAGACATTTAGGGGATTTCCCATGAGCACCTTCTTCCAGCAAACCGC